>DASVWY010000259.1:0-8658 GCA_036392975.1 Solirubrobacterales bacterium
CCTGCGGGGTGGGGAGCGCGTGCGCGTACGGCAGCCAGGTCACGGTTCGACCCGCAGCTCCGCGATCTGTTCGCCGCTCCCGTGCAGCTCGGCCTCGAACACGCCTTCGATCGAGGCGGGGAAGTCGAATCTGGTCAGCTCTCCGGGTCCGACCTCTTTCTCGACGTCGTAGCCGTGAACGTGGACCTCGTCGCTGGCGTCGGAGCGCACCGCGAAGCGAATCCGTTCCCCCGCCTCGAAGCTGAGCTCCTCGACGCCGCCGACGGGCTGGCCGCCCTCGACAACGATGGTCGGAATCGACGGCTCGCTCGGCCGGGTCGGCTTGCCGTTCGATTTTGAGCCGGTCTGCTCAGTGGTGGCGGTCGTAGCCCCGCCACCGGCCCCGTTCCCGTCGTCGCTGTCCCTCAGCACGATCAACAGCACCACCGCGGCGGCGACAACCGCGATGCCAAGCACAACACGTCCCACAAGACTCGATTGCATCGTTCGCTCCTTTGCTCAGGGGCGCAGGACACGCCTGCGCCGAGTGGTCGCGGCCGGACCGGCCGCGGCCTCAATGGATGGCTAGGAGGCGAGCGGCGGCGGGCGCTGCGCGAGGCGGAAGGCGATCAGCAAACCGCCGCGGACAGCACTGAAGTCGAGGGACCAGGGCCGCAGCACCCGTCCCACGGCCCTTGTCCCGGCCCGGGACCGGCCGGAGATGCGCTCCACCAGCCGCATCGCCGCTCGATGCCCCGGATAGCGACCGCACAAGAGCAACCCGAGGAGCAGCACCAGCGGAACAGCCGCGATCAGGAACTCGATCATCGCTCGAACAAACTAGCGCAGAGAAATGAGCGGCCGCTAAAGGACGTGCCGCAGCTTAGATACCCATAGTGACCCCTAAGCTGCGGCACGTCCTTTGGCCGTTGACGCTCGAGGGTGGCGTGCGATCTCGGCTTAGGCGGCGGTGCTGGTGACGCCGTCGAGCAGGCGCCAATTCGCCTTGAAGGCCGACTCCGCGGCGGCGACCAGCGCGTCGGGGTCGGCGTCGGCCAGGTGGGCCTCGATCAGCGCCCGGCCCTCGTTGGCGTGCTCGACGTCCGCCTTCTCGTGGACGCGGAAGTACTCGTTGCCGGGGCCGTCGCCGATTCCGTAGTGGGCCACGAGACCCTCCCGCTTGGTCTGCGAGATCGCGGGTTGGCCGCTCTCGATCGCGTAGAGCCGCACGAGCTGGGCGAGGCGGTCGTCTTCAGCGGTCCAGCGGTCGACGCACTCCTGGGTCTCGGGCGTTGGAGCCGCGGCGACCTCGCCGCCGACCGCCTCGACGAACCCGTCCCAGAGGGCGATGTGGGCCTGCTCCTCCTCGGCGTGGCGGCGCAGCTCGGCGCGCTCGGCCGCCGGCGCGGACTCGGCGACGGACGCGCTCAGCCTGGCGATGGCGGCGGTGGCGTGACGGTACTGGCCGGAGTAGGCGGCGAGCTCCTCGCGGCTCAGCTCGCCCATCGACCAGCGCTGGTAGAAGGGGTGCTCGAGCACGTTCCAGCGCTCGCGGGCCTGCTCGATCCTCTGCCAGACGTCGTTGCTCACCTGAGTCCTCCTTGGGTCGCGAGTGCTGAGGCGGCCAGGATAACGTCCCGGCGACGACGGACTGGATCCGTCCCCCCAGATGCGGCCAGACCGAGACGACATCGCGGCGCCCGAACTGCCGGAAGGACTGGCGTGGGTCGGCGAGGCGCCGCAATCGATGCCGGCGCTGACGGCGGCGGGGCCGGCGCTCGTCCACTTCCTCGACTTCGCGCAGCTCAACAGCGTTCGCACGCTTCCCTACGTCTCGGAGTGGGCGCGTCGCTACAGCGAGCACGGCCTGCGGACGATCGGGGTCCAGGCCCCGCGCTTCGCCTTCGGCGCTGAGCCCGACACCGTGGCCAGTGGCCTCGAGCGCCTCGGGGTCGAGTTCCCGGTCGCGATCGACGCCCAGCACGACCTCTGGCGGGCCTACGGCTGCACCGGCTGGCCCAGCCTCTTCCTCTGGCGCCAGGGCGGCGCGCTCGCCTGGTTCCACTTCGGCGAGGGGGAATACAAGGCGACCGAGGAGGCAATCCAGGCGGAGCTTCGCGAGCAGGACGCCCTGCGCCAGATGCCGGCACCGATGACCCCCCTGCGCCCCACCGACGCCCCCGAGGCCCGCGTAATGCCACCGACCGAGGAGCTCTTCCCGGGCGGCTCCTGGGAGCGCTCCTGGACAGCGGGCGAGGATGGCGACCGCCTGGAGGTCCCCTATGCGGCAGGGGGCGCCTACGCGACGATCGAGGGTCGCGGCGAGGTCGCGGTCGAGCTCGACGGCGCGGCAGCCGCGACGGTCGCCGTCGACAGTCCGGCCCTCTATCCGCTGGCCGAGCACGACCGCCACGAGGGGCACACACTGGTCCTCCGTCCCTCCCCCGGGCTGCGCGTCTGGTCGGTCAGCTTCGCGGCGGGCGTGCCTTGAAAGCGACGCCTCGACGCTATTCTCGGCACGTGCGAGCCAGGGGCAAGTGGGGTATCGCCTGTGCGGCGGCCGCGGCCTTCTGCGTTGCGGCCAGCCCATCCGCGATCGCCGACGACGCCAACACCGTTCCGCCCCGTGTGGAGCTGTGGCCCGGCGGCGAGCCCGAGGGACTGCTTGGGCCCTCCACCAGCGACTTCCACGAAAGCTACGAAAGCCTCGGGTACTTCGAAACTGCCGAACCCGACTCGAGCTGGGCATACCGGATCGGCAGTACGGTCTCGTTCTCCTGTCAGTTGGACGGCACGCCGGTGGAGTGCCCGACGGAACTGCAGCCGCGTCACCGAGTCGAGCCGCCAGCGCGACCAAGCGCTCAGGCGAGCAGATCCTGCTTGCGCAGGAAGGGCTCGAAACGACGGCACCGACCTTGCCGTCGCAGACCGATTCCACTCCCCCAACCCAGCCGGGAAGAACCAACCGAGGGACCGTTCACGGGGAGGATTCCGGTCCCCGCAGGACTTGCACCGGGCTCCCACACGATCGCGGTGATCGCATCGGACGAGGACGGCGTCGACCCGTCTCCGCTCTCGGTGACCGTCTTCCTCGACGTGACGCCGCCGTCGCGTCCGGCCCTGCTGGAAGCCCCGAAACGGGTCAGCCGCGACGGGAAGCCGAGCTTCCGCTTCTCCTCTCGGGACGACCATTCGCTCCCCGGCGAAGCCGATCATCCCGGCGTCTTCTACCAGCCTTTCTACGCCACCCTGCGCCGCCTGCGCCCGCCGGGCCGGACCATCGGCAGCTCTAACCCCTTCGGCAGCTACGTCTCCGTCTCGCGCGAGCGGTGCTTCACGACCTTCGAATGCTCTGCCTACGCTCGGCCCGTTTACAGCGCCTATGCCTCGCGCGGACTCTGGACCGGCTTCCCCGAATTGCTCGCCCCCGGCCTGTACGAGTTCCGTGTGCAGGCACGCGACGCCGTCGGCAACGAGTCGGCGACCACGACGCACCGGTTTCGAATCCTGAGACCCAGGCCACGCCCGCCAGGCGACTAGTAGGGCGCGACCTCGAAGCTCGCCGCGAGTGACCTGCGCTGACGGGTGCCGAACACCTGCGCCGAGGTGCTCACCCTGTACGTCCCGGGCGCCGCACCGGGGGGAAGTGTGTATTCGGCGCACCACGAGGATTCGCCGCCCGCCACCCACCAGGGACCCTCCGAAAGCGCAAAGCCGGGAGCGATCGCTTCCCCGATCGGCACCCAGGAGCCGCCGGCAAACCCGCTGACGAGGTAGCGCGACGGAACGATCGCATCGACGGTCCCGAGGTTCCTGACCCGCGCCCGCACGGATTCGCCCGGATGCACGGCGGCCGCGTCGAGGACCAGGTCCAGCTCGACGCTCCGCGGCACCACTCGAAAGTACTCCCGATACGCCCCCAGACGCCTTCCGCGAAGGTCGCGAAAAAAGAGGTCGAAACGGTAGAGGCCCCGCCGGTTCGCCGGAAAGGCGAACTCGAGCAGATCCATATCCTTCACATCGCCGAGGCGTCTTTGGATTTCGCCGGCCTGGCGCTTAACGCGACCGCTCGCGTCGACCGCGAGCAGCCTCGCCGCGACCCGCCAGTTGAGGTGGAGGGTGCGAGCTTCGGACTCGGCCCCTTTCGCGCCGAAGCGATAGCCGAGGTTGCTGTCAAGCAGGACGACTCGCTCCCAGCCGAGGCGGAACATGCTGAGGTTGCGCGGGCCGAAGGGAAGTTCCCCTTCCGGCGGCGGCTTCTCGGACGGCATCCCCTCGAAGGGCTTTGCGAAGTCGCGCACCACGGCATTTCGGCAAGGCTCCGAGGGGGGCGCCGCACGAGCAACGGCGGGGGGGCCGATGGCAAGCACAAAGACGGCCGCAGCGACCAGCCGCCGCGCCCTCCCCCACCCGCGGCGCTGCCTAGGCCTGCGCGGCAAGCTCCTGTCGAATCTCTTTAGGCAGCATGAACCGCACATCCTCGTGGACCGTCCGCAGCTCGGAGACGTCGTCGGCCCCACGCTCGCGGAAGAACTCGATCAGGCGCTCGACCAACTCCTCGGGGGCGCTGGCGCCGGAGGTGATGCCAACCGTCTCCACGCCCTGCAGCCACTCCTCCTGGACCTGGCTGTGGTTGTCGATCAGGTGCGAGGCGGCGCCATGCTCGCGCGCGACCTCGACCAGCCGGTTCGAGTTGGAGGAGTTGGTGGAGCCGATCACCAGCACCAGCTCGCACTCGCGGGCCAGCTGCTTGACGGCGATCTGGCGGTTGGTCGTCGCGTAACAGATGTCGTCGGACTTGGGGCTGACGATCGCCGGGAACTTGGCCCGCAGGGCGGCGATGATCTCGGTCGTCTCGTCGACCGAGAGCGTCGTCTGGGTGATCAGGGCCACTCGCTCGGGGTCCGGCAGCTCCAGCTCCGCCACTTCCTCGGCCGTCTGGACGAGGACGATGCTGCCGGGGGCCTCGCCCATCGTCCCTTCGACCTCCTCGTGGCCGGCGTGGCCGACCATCACGATCGTGTAGCCGTCGGCGGCGAAACGGCGCGCCTCGACGTGGACCTTGGTGACCAGTGGGCAGGTGGCGTCGATCGTGCGCAGCTGCCGGCTGGCCGCATTGTCGTGGACCGCCGGGGCGACGCCGTGGGCGGAGAAGACGACCATCTCGCCCTCCGGCACCTCGGTCTCCTCCTCGACGAAGATCGCGCCCCGCTTGGCGAGTTCCTCGACCACGTGCTTGTTGTGGACGATCTCCTTGCGCACGTAGACGGGGGCGCCGTGCAGGTCGAGCGCCTTTTCCACGGTCTCGACGGCGCGGTCGACTCCAGCGCAATAGCCGCGCGGCGCGGCGAGCAGAACCCGCTTCGGGGCGGCGACGGTCGTACTCATCTCCAGCAGGGTACCGGTGGCCGGCTTGCGGCTGAGATGGCGAGCCGGACCGGATGGCGCGACCGGGTTAGCCTGTCGGCATGAGTACCGCGGGCGACCATCTCGAACGGCTGACGGCGGTCGATGCCTCGTTCCTGACCAACGAGAGCTCCTCCAGCCACATGCACATCGGCGGCATCCTCATCTTCGAGGGCCCGCCGCCGCTCTACGTCGATTTGGTCGAGCACGTGCGGGGGAGGCTGGACAAGGTGCCGCGCTTCCGGCAGCGCCTCGTGGTGCCGCCGCTGGAGGCCGGGCGGCCGCTCTGGGCCGACGACGTCAACTTCAATCTCAGGTACCACATCCGTCATACCGCGCTGCCGGAACCGGGTGGCGAGGCGCAGCTGAAGCGGCTGGCGGGCCGCGTCTTCTCACAGCAGCTCGACCGCTCCAAGCCACTCTGGGAGATGTGGCTGGTGCAGGGCCTGGAGCGCGACCGCTTCGCGATCCTGACCAAGACCCACCACGCGATGGTCGACGGCATCTCCGGCGTCGACATCGGCACCGTGCTCTTCGACCTCGAGCCGGTTCCGGCGCCGGCCAAGGTGGAGGACGGCTGGCAGCCGCAGCCGACGCCCACCACCAGGCACCTGCTGGCGCGCGGCGCGAGCGACGCCGCGGCCGTGCCGGTGAAGCTGGCGGAGCGCGCCGCCGGCGCGATGCGCCGCCCGGAGAGCGCCGCCCGCCGCGTGGTTGAGGCGCTGGAGGGGGTCAGCGAGGTGGTCGGAGCGTTCGCCGACCCGGCGCCCGACGTACCGCTCAACCAGCCGATCGGGCCGCACCGACGCTTCACCTGGGCACGCTCGGAGCTGGCGACCTTCAAACGGATCAAGGACACCCTCGGCGGCACGGTCAACGACGTCGTCCTCGCCGTCGTCACCGGCGCCCTGCGCAGCTGGCTGCACGAGCGGGGCGTCCGCACCGAGGGCCTCGAGTTGCGGGCGCTGGTGCCGGTCTCGATCCGGACCGCGGACGAGCGCGGTGAGCTGGGCAACCGCCTGGCGGCGATGCGTGGACCGCTGCCCGTCTACGTCGAGGACCCGGTGCGGCGGCTGCGGGTGGTCAGCGAGCAGATGGAGGGGCTGAAGCGCTCCAAGCAGGCGCTCGGCGCCGAGGTGATCGCCCGCTTCAACGACTTCGCGCCGCCGACCCTGCTGGCCCAGGCGGCGAGGATCAACTTCTCGACCCGGCTCTTCAACCTGATCGTCACCAACGTGCCGGGACCCCAACTGCCCCTCTACGTGCTCGGCCGCGAGCTGCAGGAGGTTTTCCCGGTCGCCTTCCTGCCCCCGAACCACGCCATGGCGGTGGCGATCATGAGCTACAACGGCCGCATCTGCTTCGGCCTGCTGGCCGACTACGACTCGATGGAGGACGTCGAAACCGTCGCCCGCGGCATCGAGGAGTCGCTGGCGGAGCTGGAGGAGGCCGCGTCCGCGGCCGCCGCTCCAGCCTGAGCGCCGCCAGCCGATCGGGCCGCCCCACTAGGGTTGAGCCGTGGCCCTGCTAGTCGCCCTCTTCATCGTCGTTCCGATCGTCGAGCTGTACGTGATCATCCAGGTCGGGCAGGCGATCGGCGTCGTGCCGACGCTGCTGCTCCTCTTCGCCGACGCGGTCCTCGGCTCGCTGCTGCTGCGCCACCAGGGCCGCGGCGCCTGGCGCCGCTTCAACGAGGCGCTCGCCCAACGGCGCTTTCCGGGCCGCGAGGTGGCGGATGGGGCGATGATCGTCGTCGGCGGCACCCTGCTGCTGACCCCGGGCTTCATCACCGACATCTTCGGCCTGCTGCTGCTGATCCCGCCGACCCGGGCGATCCTCCGTCGCCTCCTGCGTTCCTTCTTCGGCCGCCGTTTCCTCGTCGTCGGCCTGGGCGACCGGGCGATGCGCAGCGGCGGCCCAACCCGCGGATACGACTACGACGGCACGGCCGAGGAGGTCGACGCCGAGGACCCGCGTCTGGGCCGCTGAAACAAGCCCGGGGCGGTCTCAGACCGCCCCGGGCAACTTCATTTGCTTCGGCTTAGAGCCGACTAGGACAATCGACCGTTAGAAACCGGTGATCGCAAACGTCCCGAGACCGAAGGCGTCTTCCGCACCGACCCCGACAATGACAGCGCCAGCCGTCGAGTAGCCGGTTGACGTCCCTTCGATCGGGAAGGAGCCGAGCGGCGTGAAGCCAGCGCCCAGCAGCAGCGGTGGAGAGGCCGCGTAGATGCAGAGGAAGCCCGGGTCGGCCTCCGGGTTTTTAGCCGTCGCGGCTCCTTCGTGTTCGGGGTTCTCACACTCGGCAGGGGCCGTGCCGGCGATCGGGACGACTTTGACGTTGGCTTCGCCTTTGGCTTCTTTGAGCTGGATCGGGAAGGAGATCGCGGTCGCCCCCGCACCTTCACCCGGTGAGAAGCCAGGCTGGTCGAGCGTCATCGACCAAGCCCCGGTCAAGGTCGCCCCAGGCGGCAGGATGCCGCCCCCGGGCCACGGCGAACCTTCTTTGCCGTTGCAGGCGAATTTTTTGATGCCACTACCTTCGAGTTCGATGCTCACGCCACCTTTGGGAGCTCCGGTCGGGCAATCCGTGGCAGATGCGGTGCCGACGACGACCGATTTGCCATTGGCGCCGTCATTGCCCGGTACCCCTTGTGGGCCTACCGGCCCTGGGGGCCCTGCCGGCCCGGCAGCGCCGTCTTTACCGGCCGGTCCCGCTGGGCCCGCTGCGCCCGGTTTGCCCGGTTTGCCCCGTTTTACATTCTTTTTCGCGATCTTGGCGATCTGCTTTTCTTGGGCCTTCGTGAACCCCGCAGCAGCGTAGGCCCCGCCCACCATCGCAAAGACGAGGGCAGCGATTGCCAGCAACCCTGGAATCCCCAGCCTGTCCCGGAACGACAATGCCAAACGATCTCTGATCAAACTCATGTTGAGAGTCCCCTCCCCGGTTGGATTTTCATGTCCGGGAACCCATGCCCCGGATCGTGTCAAGGTATAGGAAAGCTTAAGGTTTGCAAGGAAAAACAGCTAAGTTCTCTAAGCAGGCCCTACGCTTGAATGCCTCTTTCGAAGTTGATCCGAGAATCGGTTCCCGGATGTCTAACGCTCTGAGAACCTTAACAGTAGAGTAAAAAACAGAGCGGTCCTTAATCGCCCTGCGCTTTGCGCCCCTCGACGAAAACCTCGAACTGGTTGTCGCGGGGCATGCGGGGCTTGCCGCTGCCGCGGAAGACGTTGGCGAGGCGCATGCCGACCGAGTCGTAGAGCTCG
>DASVWY010000260.1:0-8306 GCA_036392975.1 Solirubrobacterales bacterium
GGTGGCCAGCAGGGCGGTGGCCAGCAGGGCGGTGGCCAGCAGGGCGGTGGCCAGCAGGGCGGCGAACAGCAGGGCGGCGAACAGCAGGGCGGCGAACAGGAAGGTCAGCCCCAGGGAGGCGAACAGCAGCAAGAAGCTGGACAGCAGGAAGGCGGCGAAGGCGGCGGCGAAGGGGCCCAGGGTGCCGGACCCGAAGCTGAAAACCCGACCGAAGGTTTGGATGCAGGCGCCCTAAGTGGCGGCCAGGTAGCGAAAGTGGCCGCGAAAACGGTCGCCCATGAGATCGGCTCGGCCGCGTCAGACGAGGCAAAAGACATTGGCTTGGCGGCCACGCGGAAGGTCAAAGAGCTGGGCGAGCGCCGCCGCGAGCGTCGCGCCCGCAAGCACCACGCGACGCCCGCCGCGGCCAAGATCGCCGACGAGCTCGGGGTCGACCTGGACGACGTCGAAGGGTCGGGCGCCGACGGCCGGATCACCGTCCGCGACGTCCGCGACGCTGGCTAGTCGCCGCTTACCTCGACGCTGAGGAAGCGCCGGAGATTCAGCGAAGCCGCTGAGCACCGGTTATGGTGGCGGTTATGGCCGTCAAGCTCCACCGCTGCTCCGCCACCTGGCTGAAGATCGACGCCCATCCCTGCTGGCGAGTCCAGAAGGCGCTCGACGACCAGAAGATCGACTACGAGCTGGTCAAGGGGCCTGTTCGGCCCGGCAAGCGCGACGAGCTCGACCGCCTCTCGGGTCAGCGCAAGTACCCGACGATCGAGTTCGAGGACGGCACCGCCTACCGCGCCGAATCAAAGGAGATGGCCGAGCGAATCCGCGCCGGCGATCTCTTCGCCGAGACGCAGACGTAGAGACCCTTCAGCTAGCCACGCGTCCGGGTCTGACCCGGCCGGACCCGATCGGTCCGGCCGGCTGCGCCTCGATCGCGGCTGCGCAGCCAGGCTGCCAGACCGGCGAGCAGGTAGACGATCGCCGCCGCGAGGAGGATGAACTTGCAGGCGGCGAAGATCGTCGCCAGGAGAGGAAAGGCCGCGCCGGCGCCGTCGAGGGTCAGCAGCAAGCAGATGTTCTCAAGGGCGTCGAATGCCGCCCCGAGGGCGCCGAACCAGACGGCAACCCCGCCGATCGCGGCGAGGCGCCGCCAGCCTCGTCGTCTTGCGAGATCGCGAACCGCGGCGAGGGCGAGGGTGAGAAAGGCGCCGTAGGCGAGCAGGAAGCCGAAGTCGATCCACAGCGACTCGCGAGCCGCGTCTTGGCCCTCATCGCCCCATTCGGAGAGGATCTCGTCGGCCCGCTCCTGGCCGCCGGTCAACTCAAATGGGACCATCCCCGGGCCCCCGGTGTCCTGCATTCGCTCCTCGGCAGGCGACATCGCCAGGAGCAGGACCACCATCGCGATCCCCGCTGCAACCAATCCCCGCCGGCGCGACATGCCGGCGACCCTATCGCGGCTGTCCACAACAGAAAACGCCCCGCCGGGGAGGCGAGGCGTTTCTGGGGTTACTACAGGGAGGAGAGAACTGCGACCGTCCGCATGGCAGAGCGAGAAGCAGCCTGCGGAGCCAGATCCCATCCGGCTGAGCCCGGCTGTAACCGGCTGAATCCGTGCCTGACTGTGGCACGACTGTGGCACCGGAGAGGAGGTCGGGGGGAGAGGGTACCCTTGACTTATGGCCAAGGAGCGAATCACCGTCGATCCGAACCGGATGCGGGGGTTGCCGTGCATCAGGGATACTCGCATGACCGTCAGTGCGGTGCTGGGTCAGCTAGCGGCCGGGGCCAGCGTCGATGAGGTGCTGGCGAGCTATCCGTACCTCGAACGCGAGGACGTTCTCGCCGCGCTCGAATACGCCGCCGCCGCGGCCCAGGAGCGCGAGTTGGCCGTGGCCGCCCCGGCGTGAAGCTCCTTCTCGACGAACCTCTCGCCCGAGGTTGCCCGGCTCCTGAAGGAAGCCGGGCACGACGCGATCCACGTCTCGGAGGTTGGGCTCTTGAGCGCGCCCGACCCCGAGATCATGGAGGCCGCCGCTCAAGGCGGCCAAGTCTTCCTGACGGCCGATGCGGACTTCGGCGCGTTGCTTGCCCTAGGCTCTCATGCAACGCCGTCCGTGGTGCTCTTACGCTCCGCCGACCACCTTCGTCCCGCCGAGCAGGCCGAGCTTCTAATCGCAAATCTCCCGTCGATCTCCGACGACCTCGAAAAGGGCGCGATTGCCAGCCTGACGAGAGATCGCCTGCGGGTTCGCGAACTGCCCATAGGGGGGCAAGCGGCTGAGTGAGCCATCCCGCTTGGTGAAAGCGAAAGGGTCTAGCGGAGAGTCACCCTGTCTGGCGGCGAGGCAACCGAATCGCGAAGGACGAAGTGCCCACGGTGCACGCGCGCGGAGGCGGTCAAGCTGCCACTCCGAATGAGTACGGTGCGGGTCCCCTTGGGGACCACGCCGACGATGATGCGCCTGCCGGAGGTTGGGTCGAGCGAGGTGTTCGCGATCCCGTTGCGAAGCGCCTCGCCGGTGCTCGCGCAGACCGTGCCTATGGTCGACGACTTGGGGGTAGTCGCGACGACGCAGAGGTTTTCAACTCCGGGTACCAGCCAGTACGTGCTCGCCGCAGACACTGGGACACGACGGGCGAGGCTCCAACTCATGCCGGGTATTGGGTCGCTCAGTGCCTTCCTGACCCTGGGGGGTATGTCGTCGGGGGGAGTCCGCAGCAGAGCGAAGCTGTCCGACAGCACATGTGGCAAGCGGCCATCAGATGTCTGGAGCAAAGTGTCGTTTGAGGTTCGAGGAGTCTGCGTTAGCGCTTGTCGATTCTGTGACTGCTCATTGCCGCACGCCGTCAGGCTTGCGGACAGCATGAGTGCGAGCAACAGGCCGAGCTGCCACCTCCCACAAAGAGAGCGACGCTCGACCTGGTACCCACAAGTGCTCGAGAGAGCTCGAAGTACAGCGTCAAGCCCCGTCGTGCAGTGCCGCACTGTTCTGCAGCAACCTATTCGAAGGTGTAGCTCTCGGTGGTGGTAAAGGCCGACGCAGTTCCAATTACCCAGGGGGAGTGTTGGCCGGGATTCATCCAAACGATGGCGACCTGATTTACCGGCGCACAGGTTCCTTGGGTTAGGTCCGCGCCAGCGCACGTACCGGTGTGATTTCCTCTGGTCGTGGCCCCCTGCAACCAGCGCGCGGCACCCCAGCACTTGTTCGCGTTGTTTACCCACTGGCCTCCGCAGTACTGACTCGCCGACGCTGACGACGACGCTAGGGCCATCGTGGCGATCAACACCGCAAGCGAGGCTAGGAGCAAACTACCCCTCTTCATCGTGCGTTGCATTGTTCCTCCTTCGATTTTTGCAATGACAACGGTCTGAGGACCCACTGAGATGCAAATGGACCCCCAGCCCCTGCCGCCAATATCGAGTTGCACTATAAGTCTAGAGAGATAAGAGAAAATTAAGCATCCCACCAAATGGACCAATATTTGATTAGAAGCGAGCCGCGATCTCGAAGTCTGGAGGGAGCCCAACCCAACAGAAAACGCCCCGTCGGGGAGGCGGCGGCGTTTCTGGGGTTACTACAGGGGGAGAGAACTGCGACTCGCCACATGGCGGGCGGAATTGGGGGGTGATCGAGCCGAAGTCGCGTGCGGGGCGGCGCAGCGTGCCGCTATTGGCGATCCTGCTCGACTATCTGCGCGAGCATTGCGCAGGACGGGTCTGCCGCCTCCCGCTCGCGCTTGTTCGCTGCCGCCCATGCGCGCTTCGCCCGGCCATCGAGCGTGAGCGTCGAGAGCCCAAGCTGCTGGTGCCGATCAGCTTGCACCTTTGCCGCCACACCTTCGCTTCGTTGATGATCGACTCCGGCGCGAACCCGAAGGCGATTCAGGAGTTCATGGGCCACTCGAAAATCCAAACGACCTTCGACGTATATGGGCACTTGCTGCCAGGTAGCCACGACGAAGTCCGTATGCGCATGGACCTCTACCTAAGAAGAGGAAAGAGCTAGGGAACCCCCGCCAGTACGGCTGCGAAACTTCGCCAATGGCGAGCCAAGAGCGTCCCTATTCCGAGCTTTTGACGAAGCTGCGGAGTCAGGTCGGCTTTCTAGAGCGTTCGTCGGCATCCTTCGACACAGGCCATGAGGATGAGGGAGAGCAGCTAGCGCACCGCGCTCGATTGCTTCTCCATGACACGGGTCACTCGCATTCGCTCCTTGATCAGCTCGGGGTCAAGACTGCTCTCGGATACACCGATACGTCGATCCACCGCGAGCGCGAGACGAAGCATCTGGGGGAGGGCTTCATGTCGCTACCGTCACGGCTCACGCTGGTCTAGTCGGGTGGCGGACCACCGAGTCTGGCTCATGGGTCTACTCGCCGGGGCTGGCACCTGAAGGGGACCGAATCAACTCGCCGGTTGCTTTCGATCAGTGGTGGCGGAAGTCCCTTCTCGAAGATACGAGCGGGCGGCCGATCACTCGCAGATCGGTCGTCTTGGACGTCGCAAACAAGGATGGGGGTAGCCACGTTGACCCAATCCTTCCGGAAGAGTTTCGTCAGCTCTCTTCCGGCTCATCCCTCCCGTTTCAAGTTGGCTCGGAAGATGGATCGTCGGAGGCTATTCGTGGTTTTGTGATGGCGACTACCCGGCAGATCGCCTTCGAGCTGCTGGACACCCTGCGGCGCGACCTTCCGAACTTCATCATGGGCGGTCCCTTGAAGGCATCGGCGCAGCTCACGGCTGCCGAGCGGTCGGGAATCTCCCGAAACTCGCTCTGTCCCTGCGAGAGCGGCAAGAAGTTCAAGGCGTGCCACGGCTCGTAGGTTCTGCTGACTGTGGCACCGACTGTGGCACGGGTGGCCGGGGCAGCGCCGGGGCGACCTGCCTGGAAACCCGCTGGAACGCCGTATTCCGCTTGCTAAAGCCCCGCACAACAGAAAACGCCCCGCCGGGGAGGCGGGGCGTTTCTGGGGTTACTACAGGGAGGAGAGATATGTATCTCTATATATGTGGATCGGTGGGAGGTAGGTGGGCCCTTGATGTGCCGCGGAAACGCGCGATGGGAGTCGAGCGTCATATGGGCGGCGCGGGGCCCAGCCAGGAAGTTTTTCGTTCGGTGCCTATCGTCCTCTCTCGCGAATCCTTGAACAGCGTACGAACGTATGTGCGATTTGTGTGTGAGGCGGGTCACAGAGACCCTGTGGTGGACGCTTCCCGGTGTCCCGCTGAGCGATTCTTCTACCCAATAATAATGAGTAGATAAACATCAGGCAAGTCTTTTCTCAAGGGTCCGGCCAGGCTGCGGGTACCGTTGCAGCCGTGGCGAAGGCGCGAATCGACGCTGTTCTGGCCGAGCGCGGGCTGTTTCCGTCGCGCTCGGCGGCGGCGGGCGCGGTCCGCGCCGGCGAAATCCGGGTCGGTGAGGACGGACCGGTCGCCCTGCGCCCGAGCCAGCTGGTCGAGCCCGACGCCGAGCTCCTGGTCGACCCGGGGCCGCGCTTCGTTTCGCGCGGCGGCATCAAGCTCGACAACGCGCTGGAGGCTCTTGGCATCGACGTGTCAGGCCACGATTGCCTCGACATCGGCGCCTCGACGGGTGGCTTTACCGACTGTCTCCTGCAGCGTGGCGCCGCCCGGGTCGCGGCGGTCGACGTCGCCTACGGCCAGATCGACCTGCGTCTGCGCGAGGATCCGCGCGTGACTGTCCTCGAGCGGCTCAACGCCCGCGAGCTTTCTCCCCCTGATCTCCCTTTCCAGCCCAGCTTCGCCGTCGTCGACGTCTCCTTCATCTCGCTGACCAAGGTGCTGCCGGCGGTGGCGGTCTGTCTGGCGCCGGCCGGGGAGCTGCTGGCGATGGTGAAGCCGCAGTTCGAGCTGGGGCGGGAGCGGGTCCGCAAGGGCGTCGTCCACGATGCCGTCGATCGCCGTGAGGCGATCCTCGGCGTGGCTCGCGTCGTACGCGATCTCGGGCTGCCGATTCGCGGCTTCGCCTCCTCGGGGCTGCCGGGGCCGAAGGGCAACCGCGAGACCTTCATCTGGGCCGGCGGCGTGGGGGAGAACCTCGACGACCTCGAGGCCGCGGTCGCCGAGGTGGAGCCATGAGCGGCCGGGTTGCGGCGCTGGTCAGCCACTCGCACCCGCCATTTCCGTCTGAGGCCGTGGGGGTCGTTGCGAAGGTCGCCGCGGAGGCCGGCTGGCGGCTGGTGGCGAGCCCCCAGGAGGCGGCCAAGCACGGCGATTCCGTGTCTGGGATCGAGGTCCATGACCCGCTGCCGCGCCAGGTCGATCTCTGCGTCGTGCTTGGCGGCGACGGATCGATCCTCTACGCATTGCGCTACTTCGCCCGCAGCGGCGTTCCCGTCTTCGGGGTCAACTTCGGCACCGTCGGCTTCCTGGCCGCGGTCGAGCGCGACGGTGCCGAGGAGGGGCTCCGCCGTGCCTTCGCCGGCGATGCCGAGGCAATCGACCTGCCCGGCCTCGAGATCGAGGTAAACGGTCAGACCCGAGTCGCCCTCAACGACGTCGGCTTCATCCGGCGCCCCCACGACCGGGTCGCCGAGCTGAGCTACAAGATTGCGGGCGAGGAGGTCGGGCACGTGCGCTGCGACGGCCTCGTCGCGGCGACTCCCGTCGGCTCGACCGGCTACAACCTCGCCAACAGCGGACCGATCCTGGCCTGGGGGGTGGAGGGCTACGTCGTCAGCTACATCGCGCCGCACTCGCTCACCGCCCGTGCCTTGGTCGTCGGCCCCGACGACGTCCTCCACGTCGGCAACGCGACCGGGCGCGAGCCGGTCGACGTAGCGGTGGATGGAGAAGCGGCGGGCATCCTCCCCTCGGGAGAGGCGCTTGGCGTGACCTTCGCCGACAAAGTCGGCTGCCTGGCCCAGCTTCCGGGCACCAGCTTCTACCACCGAATCCACGAAAAGTTCGGCCACCTGGCGGTCTGACCCGGTTGCGCGCCGGCGGGCGGGTCAGTCCGCCGCCGGTGCTAGTAAGAGCTGATGCTGCGTGAGCTGCGCATTGAGAATCTCCTCCTGATCGAGAGGGCCGAGCTGCGGCTGGGCGAGGGGCTGAACGCGATCACGGGCGAGACCGGCGCCGGCAAGACGGTCCTCGCGCACTCGCTCGACCTGCTGATGGGCGGCAAGGCACGCCCGCAGGTCGTCCGGCCCGGGGCGGCCGAGGCCTGGGTCGAGGGGGTCTTCGACCTGCCGGCGGGGCTGCTCGCCGACCCTGACCTGGCCGAGCTGGCGGAGCGGCTGCCCGAGGACGCGGAGGAGATTGCGCTGGGGAGGCGGGTCTCGGCCTCCGGTCGGACCTCCGCCTTCGTCGCCGGCCGCGCTGCCTCGGCGGCCGACCTGAAGGAGCTTGGCGGCAGGTTGCTTGCCTTCTACGGACAGCACGAGCACCGCAAGCTGACCATCGCCTCGGCCCAGATGGAAGTGCTGGACGGCTTCGCCGGACCCAAGCACCTGGCGCTGCGCGACGGCTACCGCGAGGCCCATCGCGAGTGCCTGCGTTTGGCGGCCGAGCTCGGCGAGCTGCGCGAGCGGGACGGTTCCAAGGAGCGCGACCTCGACCTCTTTCGCTTCGAGCTGGCGGAGATCGAGGAGATCGCCCCGGCGCCGGCCGAGACCGCGGAGCTGTCCGCCGAGCGCGAACGCCTCCGTCATGCGGAGGGTCTGCGCGAGGCCGCGGCGGGCGCCCACGCGGGCGCCGCCGGGGCCGAGGAGGACGGCGGCGGCGCGGCCGCCGCTCTGGCCCAGGCGGAGGCGATGCTGCACGGCGTCGCCGGGGTCGATGCCGACCTCGACGCGATCGGCGAGCGGCTCGGCGCCGTGGCGGTGGAGCTGGGCGACGTCGCCAGCGAGCTGCGCTCCTACCTGGACCGGATCGAGGCGGACCCGGCGCGCCTGGCGGCGATCGAGGAACGGCTCGACGCGATCGAGCGCCTGCAGCGCAAGCACGGCGGCAGCGTCGAGTCCGTGCTCGCCCATGCCGAGCGTTGCCGGGCCGAGATCGAGCGCCTCGAGGGCGCCGAGGAGCGCGGCGCCGAGGCGGAAGCAGCCCTGGCCGAAGCGGAAGCTTGCCGTCGGAAGCGGGCTCGGCAGTTGAGCAAGGGCCGCGCCGAGGCGGCGGCCGGCCTGAGCAAGCGCGTTGCCGCCGAGCTGGACAGCCTTGCGATGCCGGGCGCGACTTTGGAGGTCGCGCTCGAGCCGCATCGCGACGGCTTTGGCCCCAACGGCGCCGAGGCGGTCGAGCTGCGGTTGGCGCCCAATCCGGGCCTGGAGCCAGCGCCGCT
>DASVWY010000261.1:0-3662 GCA_036392975.1 Solirubrobacterales bacterium
TGCGGAAGAAGGTGCGAACGCTTTCGCCGGCGACGTCGACCACGTCGATGCGGAGATCGTTCTGCGCCTGCGTGCTCGCGATGGTGTAGCTGAGGCGCGGGTAGCGGACGCCGTAGTAGAAGGACTTGCGGGGGGTGGTCGTGGCGGAGACGAGGCTGAGGGTGCCGGCGCTGGCGCCGTCGGCGGGGGCGCCGCTGGGGCTGCCGGGGGGCGGCGGGCTGCCGCCGGGGGTGGGGGCGCCGCCGGTGGCCGCCGCGGCTGTCCCGGCGCTGCAGGCGAGGCACGCCGCAAACGCGACTGCGACTATGAAGATCGTTCCGGCCAGCCAAGGCGCGGTGCTCCCGCTGCGTGCCACGTGCCCCCTCTTTCGATCGCCTACGGAGTTAGCTGTCGGGCTCGCGCTGAAAGAGATGCGCTACGGACGGTTTTCGTCCGATTCGCCCCTGGGACCTGCAACGGTCCCTGCGGTTCCTCCGCTCCCGTCCGGCTGTCCGGTCGGGATTCGGCTATTGCTGGCGCGGCAGTATAGACAGCGTTGCGGCGACACGCGGGCGGCGCGCTGCGGCGTCGCGACGGCTATCATCCCGGAGCCGCTGGGAGGCCTCCCCGCGGCTTTTCGCTGATGAAGACCTATGTAGCAACCCCCGCCGAGCGCCAGCGCGACTGGTACGTCGTCGATGCCGAGGGCCAGACCCTGGGCCGGCTGGCGACCCGGATCGCCGACGCCCTGCGCGGCAAGCGCAAGCCGGAGTACACGCCCCACGTCGACACCGGCGACTTCGTCGTCGTCGTCAACGCGGAGAAGATCCATGTGACCGGCAACAAGCTCGAGCAGAAGCGCTACTGGCGCCACAGCGGCTACCCGGGCGGGATCAAGTCCCGCACCCTGGCCGAGATGCTCGACCGCCGTCCCGAGGAGGTGATCCGCAAGGCGGTGAAGGGAATGCTGCCCCGCAACCGCCTCGCCCGCAAGCAGCTGACCAAGCTGAAGGTTTACGCCGGGCCGGATCATCCGCACGCGGCGCAACAGCCCAAGCAGATGGAGATTTCGTGATGACTGAGGACGAGCAGAACCGCACCGACACTCCGGCTGAGGACGAGGGCGCGCAGCCCGCGGGTCCTGTCGCCGACGAGGCTGGGGACGCTCCGACCGCGGGTCCTGTCGCGGACGAGGGGTCCTCGTCCTCGCAGGCTGCGGGCGAGGACCCCTCATCCACGCCACCCGCGGAAGAGGAGTCTGAGGTCGAGCTGCCTCAGGACGATGCCCCTGCGGAGGAGGCCGCGGAGGCTCCGGTTGCTGAGCAGGAGGAGTCCGCTGAGGCTCCGGCTACCGAAGAGGAGCCAGAGCCGGAGGCGCCGGTTGAGAAGCCGAAGGCTGAGAAGAAGAAAGACGTCATTCCTGGGGCGGATCTGGAGCCGATTGCGGTTGAGCCGGAGGAGCGGCCGCTCAGTGCCGAGGAGCAGGCTCGGCGGGAGGCCGAGGAGGAAGAGCGCAGGCAGCGTGAGGCGGCGCTGGTCGGCGAGGCCGAGGAGGAGCCGGCCGCGGCCAGCCGCGCCCCGGCGAAGATCGAGGGGGACTCGCGATTCCTGGCGACCGGCAAACGCAAGCACGCCATCGCCCGCGTCACCCTGCTGCCCGGCAGCGGCAAGATCGAGATCAACAAGCGCCCGCTGGAGGAGTTCTTCCCGCGCCCGTTGCACCAGACGATCGCCAAGCAGCCGCTGACGACCACCGGCTATGAGGGCAACGTCGACGTCCGCGTCCGCGTCCACGGCGGCGGTGTAAGCGGCCAGGCGGGGGCGGTCCGCCACGGCATCGCTCGCGCCCTGATCGAGGTCGACCCGGAGCTGCGCAGCGAGCTGAAGCGGCGCGGCTTCCTCACCCGCGACGCCCGCGTCAAGGAGCGTCGCAAGGCCGGCCTCAAGAAGGCGCGCAAGCGTCCGCAGTTCTCCAAGCGCTAAGCCGGATGCAGCTCGAGCGCAAGCTCTTCGGAACCGACGGGGTCCGGGGAGAGGCTGGCACTTTTCTGACCGCGGAGCTGGCGACCTCGTTGGGCCGGGCGGCGGTCGAATCGCTGCAGGCCGAACGACCCCAGGTCCTGATCGTCCGCGACACCCGCGAGTCCGGCCCGATGCTTGAAGCCGCGCTGGCGGCCGGGGTCGCCGCGGCGGGCGGCGATGCGCTGCTGGGAGGCGTGCTGCCGACGCCGGCGGCGGCGATCTTGGTCAAGAAGCTGGGCCTCGACCTGGCTGTCGTCGTCTCCGCCTCCCACAATCCCTACCGCGACAACGGAATCAAGTTCTTCAGCGCCGCGGGGACGAAGCTCGATGACGAGGCGGAGGGCAGAATCGAGTCGCGGCTCGGCCTCGACGCCAGCCGCGAGGCCCACCCCGGCCATGTGCGAGAGCTGAACGGCGGCCTCGACGATTACCTGCGCGCGCTCGAGTCCGCTTTCGTTCTCGACCTGGCGGGGGTGAAGGTCGCCCTCGACTGCGCCAACGGCGCCACCTACCGCGCTGCCCCGACGATCTTCGAACGGTTGGGCGCCGAGGTCGACGCGATCGCGGTGGAGCCGGACGGCCGCAACATCAACGACGGTTGCGGTTCGACCCATCTCGACAATCTCGCCGCCCACGTCGCCTCCACCGGCGCGACGATCGGCTTCGCCTTTGACGGCGACGGCGACCGGGTCCTCGCCGTCGACTCCTCCGGCCGCGGCCACGACGGCGACGAGCTGATCGCCCTGGTCGCCCGCGGTAGAGCCGCACGGGGCGAGCTGCAGGGCGGGGTCGCGGTGACGGTGATGAGCAATTACGGATTCCACCGCGCGATGGAGGAGGCGGGGGTGGAGATCGCGGTGACCCAAGTCGGCGATCGCTACGTCCTCGACGAGCTGCGCCGCCGCGAGTGGCTGCTGGGCGGCGAGCAGTCGGGTCACATCATCGACACCGGCTTCGCCGCCACCGGCGATGGGATTGCCGCGGCGCTGATGACGATGCGGGAGCTGGGCGGCCGGGACCTCGCCGAGGCCGAGCCGATGGTGAAGCTGCCGCAGACCCTGGTCAACGTCGAGGTCGCCGACCGCGAGGCGATCGCCGGCGCGGCGGCCGTCTGGGAGGCGGTCGAGCAGGAGGACGCCAAGCTGGACGGGCGCGGTCGCGTCCTCTTGCGCCCCTCGGGCACCGAGCCCGTGGTCCGGGTGATGGCGGAGGCTCCGACCGCCGAGGAGGCCGACGCCGTCTGCAAGCGCCTCGCCGAGCTGGTCCGGCAGGAGCTGGGCTGATCTCGCCCTCCGTCTACTCTTAGCGACCTCCTATGTGCGGAATCGTCGGATACGTGGGCGCGCGGCCCTGCCGCGAGCTGCTGATCGCCGGGCTCGAGAAGCTCGAATACCGGGGTTACGACTCGGCGGGCGTCTCGGTGATCGAGGACGGCCGCGTCGACAGCGTCCGCGCGGTCGGCAATCTCGCCAACCTGCGGGCGGCGATGGAGGAGCGCGATCAGAGCGGCGGCGGCGTGGCCGTGGCGGCGCCCCCGGCGACAACCGGCGTCGCCCACACCCGCTGGGCGACCCACGGCCGGGTGACGGAGGCCAACGCGCACCCCCACAGCGACGACAGCGATCGCGTCCACATCGTCCTCAACGGGATCGTCGAGAACC
>DASVWY010000262.1:0-4536 GCA_036392975.1 Solirubrobacterales bacterium
GGATTTCGCTGCCTACCGGCAGGCCTCCGGCGAGGTGATGGCGATCCTGCGGCGCAACGCGGAGACGGTCGAGGTGGTCGGCCTCGACGAGGCCTACGTCGACCTGACCGGCCTCTTCTCGCCGAAGGCGACGATGCGGCGGATCGCGACCGAGATCCGCGAGGAGACCGAGCTCGGCTGCTCGATCGGAATCTCGGAGAACCGGCTGCTGGCCAAGATCGTCAGCGAGCTGGGCAAGCCGGGCGGCCTGGTCGTCCTCTCGCGCGAGGAGGCCCTGGGGCGCTTCGCCGGCGAATCGCCCGGGTTGATCCCCGGTATCGGGCCGAAATCGGTGGCGAAGCTGGAGCGGCTCGGGATCCGGACCCTGGCCGAGCTGCGCGCCCGCGACCCCTCTGAGCTGGAGCGCGAGTTCGGCCCGCGCAGCGGCCGCTGGCTGGCCGCGCGGGCTCGTTTCGAGGACGAGACCCCGATCGCCGTCGTGCACGAGACCAAGTCGCAGTCGACGGAGACGACCTTCGACGTCGACGTCGCCGACGAGGCCCAGATGGCCGCCTCGATCGAGTCGCTCGCCGAGGAGCTCTGCCGGCGTCTGCGCTCGCGCGGGCTCGAAGGACGCACGATCGGGATCAAGGTGCGACTTGACGACTGGACCAACGCGACCCGCTCGCAGACGGTCGAGGAGCCGACCAACGACCCCGCGGTCGTCACCCCGATCGCCCTGGAGCTGCTGCGCGCCTACTCCCCGCCCCGGCCTGTCCGCCTGCTCGGCGTCCGGGTCGCCTCCTTCGAGCACAGCGAGGATGCGGCGGGGGACGGAGGCGAGGACGAGGAGGAGACGCCGGCGGACGACCAGTTGCGGCTTGGCTTCGCAGCCTGAGTCCTATGCGAAGATTGCGCGGTGAGCGCAGATCGTCTGACCGGACTCGACTCCTCGTTCCTGCACCTGGAGCGAGGCGGCGCGCACATGCACGTCGCCTCGACGATCCTCTTCGAGGGGTCGCCGCCGAGCCACGAGGAGTTCCGCGACCACATCGAGGCGCGGCTGCACCTGGTGCCGCGCTTCCGCCAGAAGCTCCGTTTCGTCCCCTTCAACCAGGGGCGGCCGGTATGGGTCGACGACCCGTACCTCAACCTCGACTACCACGTGCGTCGCACCGCGCTGCCGGCGCCGGGCTCCGAGGAGCAGCTGCGCAACCTGGCCTCGCGGATCTTCTCCCAGCAACTCGACCGCAGCAAGCCGCTCTGGGAGCTGTGGCTGGTCGAGGGCTTCGAAGGCGATCGCTTCGCGATCGTCGGCAAGAGCCACCACGCGCTGGTCGACGGTGTCTCCGGGGTCGACATCACCACCGTCCTCTTCGACGTCGAGCAGGAGCCCGCCAACCCGCCGGTCCGCCCCCCGAAGTGGGCGCCCCGGCCCGAGCCGACCGACCTCGAACTGCTCGCCGACGCCCTGCGCGAGCGCGCCACCAGCCCGCGTGAGATCGCCCGCGGGATCCGGGCCGCGGTGCGCGGCCCGCGCCGGGTGCTGGAGGGCCTCGGTGCGACCGGCGAGCTGATCGAGACCGGCCTCTCGGCGCCGCGCACGCCGTTCAACGTCGAGATCGGCTCCCACCGCCGGCTCGCCTTCGTCCGCGCCGACCTCGAAGACTTCAAGCGGGTCAAGAACGCGCACGGCGGCACCGTCAACGACGTCGTCCTCTCGGTCGTGACCGGCGCCCTCGGCAACTACCTGCGCGCGCGCGGGCACGACACCGAGGGGCTGGAGCTGCGGGCGATGGTGCCGGTCAGCGTCCGTGCCGAGGAGGAGCGCGGCGCGCTCGGCAACCGGATCGCGGCGATGATGGCGCCATTGCCGGTCTGGTGCGAGGACCCGATCGAGCGGCTGCGCCTGGCGACCGAGACGATGGGCGACCTGAAGGGCTCCGGCCAGGCGGTCGGCGCCGAAATCCTCACCCGGCTGACCGACTTCGCGCCGCCGACCATCGCCTCCCAGGCGGCCCGCCTGCAGCCTGCGCAGCGCTTCTTCAACCTCGTCGTTACCAACGTGCCCGGTCCGCAGTTCCCCCTCTACGTGCTGGGGCGCAAGATGGAATCGATCTTCCCGATGGTGCCGCTGGCGCGGCGCCAGGCGCTCTGCGTCGGGATCATGTCCTACAACGGCCAGATCGACTTCGGCCTGGTCGGCGACTACGACGCGATGGCGGACCTCGACAGCTTTACCCTCGACCTCGAAGGCGCGATCCGCGAAGCGGTCGAGACGGTGCCCCCGGCGGCCGCGGACGCGACGCGCAAAGAGTCGGTCGAGGCCGGCAACGGCGCCGTGCCAGTCCAGTAGTGCGGATAGCGCTCGCCCAGATCGACCCCACGGTCGGCGACGTCGCTGGCAACGCGGCGAAGGTCGCCGAGTGGATCGGTCGTGCCGAAGACGAGGGCGCCGAGCTGGCGGTCTTTCCCGAGCTCTGCATCCCCGGCTATCCGGCCGAGGACCTCTACCTGAAGCGCCACTTCGTCGAGGCGAACCGGGCGGCGGTGCAGGAGCTGGCGCGAGGGGTGGGCGCGATGACGGCGCTGGTCGGCTTTGCCGAGCCGGCCGCGGGCGGCGGCGACCACCGCCACGCGCACAACTCGCTCGCCGTCCTCTCCCAGGGCGAGGTGAGGGCCGTCTACCGCAAGAACCGCCTGCCCAACTACGCCGTCTTCGACGAGCAGCGCTACTTCCTGCCGGGAACCGAGCCGGCGAGCACCGATGTCGGCGGGACCCTGGTCGGGCTGACCGTCTGCGAGGACCTCTGGGCCGAGGGTCCGCCCGCGTCGATCGAGGCCGGCGAAGGGGCGCAGCTGATCGCCAACCCATCCGGCTCCCCCTACCACCGCGGCAAGGGGCGCGAGCGCGAGACGATGTTCGCCGAGCGGGCCCGCGCCTACGGCACCCACATCGCCTTCTGCAACCTGGTTGGTGGCCAGGACGAACTGGTCTTCGACGGCCACAGCTTCGTCGTCGACCCGAGCGGCAGCGTCGTCGCCCGCGCCGCCCAGTTCGAGGAGCAGCTGCTGATCTGCGAGGTGCCCGGCGCCGACATCGGCCCGCTGGCCGAGCCGCTGCCGGACCTGGCCGAGGTCTACGCCGCCCTGGTGCTCGGCCTGCGCGACTACGTCCGCAAGAACGGCTTCCGCCACGTCGGCCTGGCCCTCTCGGGCGGGATCGACTCGGCGCTGGTCGCGCTGCTGGCCGTGGATGCGCTGGGGCCGGAGAACGTCAGCTGCGTGGTCATGCCCTCCCCCCACTCCAGCGACGCCACCCAGGCCGATGCGCGGGCGATCGCGGCGAACCTCGGCGCCGAGGCGATCGAGATTCCCATTGCCGAGGCGATGTCGGCCTACGAGGAGGCGTTGGCGGAGCCCTTCGCCAGCGCGGACGGCGCCGGCCCGGAGCCCCTCCCCCGCGACCCCACCCGGCCCTCCGAGCCGGACCTCGCGGCCGAGAACATCCAGGCGCGGATCCGCGGCAATTTGATGATGGCTCTCTCCAACAAGCACGGTTGGCTGGTCCTGACGACCGGCAACAAGAGCGAGATGTCGGTCGGCTACGCCACCCTCTCCGGCGACATGGCCGGCGGCTTCGCGGCGATCAAGGACGTCCCGAAGACCCTCGTCTACGAGCTGGTCCGCCACCGCAACGCCAGTGCCGGCCGCGAGCTGGTCCCCGCCTCGGTGCTGGAGCGGGCGCCGTCGGCGGAGCTGCGACCGGACCAGCGCGACTCCGATTCCCTGCCGCCCTACGACCTGCTCGACCGCATCCTCGAGGCCTACATCGAGCGCGATCAGGGCCGCGAGGAGATGATCGCCGCCGGCCTGCCGGCGGAGGTGGTCGACGACGTCGTCCGCATGGTCGACCGCTCCGAGTACAAGCGCCGCCAGGCCGCCCCCGGCATCCGCATCACGCCGAAGGCCTTCGGCCGCGACCGCCGTCTCCCGATCACCAATCGATTTGGAGGTTGATCAGACCGCGAAAACCAAGCCTGGCAAGGACGCAGGGCGCCTGGCGTGCTTTCGCACGTGCGACCGAGGACGCAGTCAGGCGCCGGTTTGCCGCGGTCTGACGGCGATGGTCATTTGCGCCAGGGCGCAGAGGCGGTCCTCGGCGTCGCGGACCTCGGCGTCCCAGACCCAGGTCGTGCGGCCGCGGTGGCGGGCCTGGGCGTGGACCTCGGCGTGTCCCTCGGTGATCGGGCGGATGAAGCTGACCGAGATCGATTGACCCATCGCGGCCATGCCGTCACTCAGCACGGCCAGCGCGGTGGCGCGCGAGCAGACGCTCTCGACCAGCGTCGACATCACGCCTCCGTGCATCAGACCCACCGGCTGCCGCAGCTCGTCGCGCATCGTCACCCGCGCCCGCGCGTGCTCCGGATCGTCATCGAGCCACTCGGTCCCCACCAGGGCGTCGAAGTGGGAGATGAGCCCGCGCGGGTCGTCAACCATCGGCGCGCACCCTATCCCGGACGTGCCAGCCGGACGTGCCGGGAGTTAACCCAC
>DASVWY010000263.1:0-11682 GCA_036392975.1 Solirubrobacterales bacterium
CCTTTCACTTCTTCTCTTCGCCGATACCTGGGGTATGCACAACGGTGACGTCGGAACGGGCTGGATGATCGTGATGATGCTCGGCATGGTCCTCTTCTGGGGACTCGTCATCGTCGGGATCGTCTGGCTGCTGCGCGAGGCGATCGGCCGCAGCCATCGCGGGCCGGCCGCCGACCCCTTCGCGATCCTCGATCGCCGCCTGGCCGAGGGACAGATCTCGGTGGAGGAGTACGAGCAGCGCAGGAAGACGCTCGGCTCGACTTCGCCCTGAGGCTCAGCCGGCCAGCTTCTCGTCGAGCTGCTTGCGTATGGCGTCAGACCGCTTCGGTGTCGGCGTTGTAGCGCTCGGAGGCGAGCACTCCCAGCAACACCTCGGCGTCGGGCCTGGAGAGCGTCAACGCCGGAACGACTCGACCCGACTCGCCATTGGGGTATGCCCGGATGATCGTGTCGATGAGCGCCGCCAGCGCTGGATGACTGTGTGGAGTTAGTGCGTGGGCAGCCCGGTTCAAACGCCTGCTGGTGCACCGAGGTGCTTGTTTGCAGGGGTTTTAAGAGAGGTGGACGACCGGATTCGAACCGGCGACCGCCTGGACCACAACCAGGAGCTCTACCAGCTGAGCTACGTCCACCGCGGACCCTCAATGTAGCGCTACGGTTGGGGGGATGCCGAGGCGAGGCGCGATCAGCTTTTTCCGGCCGCGGCCGCGTGGGGCGGATGCGACCGGGGCGCAGGCTAAGGGGGCCGTCGCGGTCGGGGCCCTCGCGGTCGGGGCCGCCGTCGTCGGCGGCTTTGCGATCGGGCGGTTGGCGGTCGGCCGGGTCGCGATCGGGCGGGCCAAGATCGGGCGGCTCGAGGTCGAGGAGTTGGAGGTGGGCCGTTTGCGGGTTCGCGAGGGGTTGCCCCCGGCTTGACGCGTTCACGGATGTTGCTCGTGATTGCGGTGGTGGTTCTCGCGGTCGGCCTGGTCCCGACCGGCGCCCGCGCGCTTGGCCCCTATCCCGACCTCGGTGCTTGTCCCCTCTTCCCCAAGCCGCCGGCATCGCTTTCGCCGCGCGCTCCGTCGCTTCCCAGCCAGGCGGCCTGGAACCAGGACGTCTCGAAGGCGCCGCTCGCCCGCAACTCCGCCGCCGTCATCGCCTACATCGACGCCCACGGCGCCGACTTCCTCCACCCCGACTTCGGCTCGCCCCGCTCCTACGGCTTCCCCTACGCCGTCGTCGGCGCCGGTAGGCGCAGGCTGCCGATCCGCTACACCGCCTACGGCAGCGAGAGCGACAAGGGCCCGTTTCCGATCCCGCCGGGCGCACCGGTCGAGGGCGGGCAGGGCAGCGACGGCGACCGCCACGTGCTCGTCATCGACCGCTCCCGCTGCCTCCTCTACGAGCTCTACCGGGCCTTCTTCGATCGCGACGGCGGCGCCCACTGGAAGGCCGATTCGGGGGCTCGCTGGGACCTGCGCTCGACCGCGCTCCGGCCCGACTCCTGGACCTCCGCCGACGCCGCGGGCCTGCCGATCTTCCCCGGCCTCGTCCGCTACGACGAGGCCGCCGCGGGACAGGTCGACCACGCGATCCGGGTCACCTTCGAGAGCACGCGCGACGCCTGGATCCACCCCGCCTCGCACTGCGCCGGCGACACCGCCAACGCCAACGCGCCGGCGATGGGAACGCGGCTGCGGCTGAAGACCGGCTTCGGATTGGGCGGCTTCAGCGGGACCGCCCGCGCGATCGCCGAAGCCCTCAAGCACTACGGAATGATCGTCGCCGACAACGGCTCCAACTGGTTCTTCAGCGGCAGCAGCGACCGGCGCTGGGACGACGAGAACCTGAACCAGCTGAAGCGGATCCCCGGCAGCGCCTTCCAGGTCGTGAAGAGCGCCGCACGGGCCCGCACTTGCTGACGGTCGTCACCCAGCCTCACGAGCCTCCGACCACGAGGTGCCGAAACTCCGCCCGCAGCCGCGGCGCCAGCTCGGCCGCGGCCGCCTCGCCGCTGCCGCTCTCCTCCCCAGCGGCGGTGACCAGCACCACCTCGTCGGCCGGATAGCCCTGCAGCTGGTCCTCGACCGCCTGCACCACGTCCTCGTCCCCGACCCGGGCCTGCGCTCCGACGCCCGCCTTCGCCAGCGCGGCAACGGTCACGACCAGCCGCTCCTGCGCCGCCTGCCGCGCGCCGCCGACGTCAGACGCCCAGCGGTCGAGAAAGCCGATGCTGGCCGGCGCCAGGACGAGGACGTCGGCGTCGGCCTCCTCGTCCAATCCGGCTGCGCGCGCGACCGCGCGCACCGACCCCGGCTCCTCGACTTGGCAGGTGACGACGATGAGGACGCGGCGCCGGGCGCCGGGGACGGGTGCCGTCCCGATCGGGCCCCGCGGTCGCTGCCTCGCCGCGACCACCAGCAGCGCGACGGCAGCCAGCGCTCCCGCCGCAAAGCCCAAGCCGGGCCCGCCGACCACGAAGGCGCCGACCAGGAAAGCCGCGACGACCGGCACCGCGATCGCGGCGACGATCAGCGGCAGCTTCCACGGGGCCATCGCCCGGGGCTTTGACCGAAGCGGTCTAGACCCGGGACGTCCTGCCGGCCCCAAGCCGCGGGATCAGCAGCAAGGCCAACCCGATCAGGATCAGGATGATCCCGAGCGCGTAGTGGACCAGGATCGCCAGGACGATTCCGATGATTATCAGGAGTATCGCTAGAGACATGGCACCTGCCTACCCCCCTCTCCCTTTGCGAAAACCTTCTTCGGCAAGCGCCCGGCGCAGCGCCTCGTCAAATGGCTCCGGCGAGATGCCAAAGGGCTCGGCGCCGGAGGGGTCGGTGACCACCGTCGGCGTCGTCAGTCCCTCGACGAGCGGCCGCGCCACCTTCGTGTCGACAGGCGTGACCAAACCGAGCCATAGCGCCGAGAGCCACGGCGTCAGCAGCGGCAGCCGCAGCTTCGGCGGTCGCCGTTTGCCCATCGCGACCGCCATCCGGTCGAGCATCTCGTCGTAGGCGAGGACGTCGGGGCCGCCTACCTGCACCTCGCGTCCCGCCGACTCCGGCACGTCCGGCGCCCGGCGCAGGTACTCGACCGTGGCGTCGATACCGATCGGCTGCGTCGGCGTCCGCAGCCACGCCGGCGCCACCATCACCGGCAGCCGCCCCACCAGGTGGCGCAGCGTCCGGTAGGACTCGCTGCCGGCGCCGACCACCATCGCCGCGCGGAAGTAGGTCAGCGGCGGCCCCTCTTCCGACAGCGCCCGCGCCACCTCGTGCCGGCTCCGGAGGTGCGGGGAGGTGCCCTCCTCGCCGAGCCCGCCGAGGTACACCACCCGTCCCACCCCCTCCCGCTTCGCCATCCGAGCGAACTCGGCCGCACCCCGGCGCTCGCGCTCGGCGAAGCCTTCGCCGCCCGCCATCGAGTGGACGAGGAAGTAGGCGATGCCGATACCCGCGCCGGCCCCCTCGAGGCTGCGGGCGTCGGTCACGTCGCCGACGTGAAGCTCGGCGCCGCTGGCCTCGAGCCGGCGCGCCTTCTCGCGGTCACGCACCAGGCAGCGGATGCGTGCGCCCGAGCCCTGCAGCGAGGCAGCCAGGCGGCCGCCTACGAAGCCCGTTGCCCCAGCGATGAGGACGTTCGCCGCGATACGCCCAAGCTACCCTCGGCGCCGCGTTTCAGCCCCGCGTGCCGCCCCCGCGCCCGTCCGGCGACCACCCTGGCCCACGGAAGAGATAGCCAAGGCGGTCGCGCCAGTTGGCGGCGCCGCGGACGTCGCGAGCGAGGTCGATGAACTCGTGGAAGGCGACCCGGGTTGGCCGGAAGGTGCGGATGTTCTTGGTCAGCCCGTAACGGGGGCGCTCGGTCTCGCCCTGGAAGCTGCCGAAGAGCCGATCCCAGACGATCAGGATGCCGCCGTAGTTGCGGTCGAGATAGACCTCGTTGGCGCCGTGGTGCACGCGGTGGTGCGAGGGCGTGTTGAGAACGTACTCGAGCGGCGCCGGCAGCCGCCTGACCCGCTCGGTATGGATCCAGAACTGGTAGATGAGACTGACGGCCTGCGCCGTGAGGATCATCCACGGGGCGAAGCCGAGCAGCGCCAGCGGTGCCCAGAACGGCAGCGCCGTCATCGGCGTCCAGGTCTGACGCAACGCGGTCGAGAGGTTGTAGTGCTGGGAGGAGTGGTGGACGACGTGGCTGGCCCAGAAGACGCGCACCTCGTGGTGGACGCGATGGAACCAGTAATAGGCGAGGTCGTCGGCGAAGAAGAGCAGGACGTAGGTCCACCACTGATCGGCCGGCATCCGCAGCGGCGTCAGCTCGTAGAGCCCGGCGTAGATAACGACGACGGCGAATTTCCAGACCGCGTTGATGACAACGTTGCCGCCGCCCATCGCCAGGCTGGTGCGGGTGTCGCGCGACTCGTACCCGACCAACCCCTCGTCGCGGGCGTACTTGAACGAGAGCATCTCGACGACCAGCAGCAGCACGAAGGCCGGGATCGCGTAGATGATCAGGTCGACCATGTCGCGCGAAACCTACCGCCCGGAGCTCAGACCGCCAGCTGTCCGTCCGCGAGACTGCGCGCGACCAAATCCGCCGCCTCGCCCGGCTCCCTGTCACCCACATCGAGCGCGTGGTGCTCGAGCTCGCCGAGGTCGGCGAAGCTCTCCCATAGCTGCGCGAGCGCACCGGAGTCGACGGGCGGCAGGCCTTCGCGGCTCTGCACCCGCGCCGTGCAGACGGCGAGGGGCGCTCGCAGGACGGCGTAGGCGACCGGGTGTCCGGCCTCGTGGAGGCGGTCGCGGAGCGGCGCGAGGAACCAGCCGGGGATCACGATCCCGTCGACGATCGTGCGGTAGCCGGCCGTCGCGTATGCCGCGGCTGCATCGCCGACGATGTCCATCACCACCCGGTTTTGCTCGTGCGACTCGGGCCTCCACGGCTCGATGTAGTCGGAGCGGATAAAGCGAAAGAAGACGTCTGATTCCAGATGGACCGCGCGCGGCCAGCGGGCCGCGAGGATCTCCGCGATCGTGGTCTTGCCGACGCCGGGAGGGCCGGTGAGAATCAGGATGGGCGGGTTGGCGGGCACGGGGAGCAGGCGGGATCGTTCACGGGCGAAGATTCTGCCGTCCACTCACTGAGGCTTAGGTCGACCGGGGTCCGGCGATCGCCTCTGCTCGGAGTGATTCCTCGTGCTGGCGGACGCGCTCCCTTGCGCGCAGTTTCATGCTCGTCGGCACCCACCGCGAGAGCTGCGTGCGGTGCTCGGCTACCCACCGATAGGCGCGGGCGGTGAGCCTGGGGAACCGCGCCAAGGCGCCGGCTGGAACCCGCCCGCCGGGCAGCAGTTCCAGAAGCGGGGCGACCGCGGCGCCTCCGGAGCGCCGTACGCCGGCGGGGGAGATCAGGTGCCAGGAGGCCATTCGCTCGGCGGGCTCGAGGTCGCCGAGAACGCGGTCGGCCTCGGGTCGGTGCAGGGCGACGGGCCGCAGGCGCGCCGCGCGATCCCAGCGGAGCAGCCCGGCAAGCAGCCAGGTGCAGAAGCCGCAATCCCCGTCGTAGAGGACCACCCACCGCTGCTCGGCGAGTTTTCCGGCCGGGTCAGGCACCCTGGGCGGACGCTGTAGGGCCGGCCGCCCGCCAGGCATGGCCGATTTCCCGCATCATCGGCGGGTACACGATCAGGTGCCGGAACGGCGCGATCGCGGCCATGTAGGCGCTCCCGAGCAACCCGTTTCGCTTCACGTAGATGGCCATCTGGCCCCGGTAGCCACCCTTCGGGTCCGGGACCCAGCCCAGGTGGATGACTCCGTGCACGGTCCGGTTGGCGACCTCCGCTGCAAACTCGTCTTCGAGCAGGTACAGAGGGCTGAAGGGAAGGGCGTCGAAATCCGGGCCGGACGGGGCCTCGCGGAGATCCTTCGGCAGGCGGTCGCGGACCCTTGGCACCCTGGAGCCGAGGCCCGCGCCCGGATCGTCCAAACCGAGCATGTCCCCGAGCTTCTCCCGGATCGTGAAGAGCGTGCGGACGGCGTGGGAGGAGCTTCGCGAGGGGTCGAGCGAGGCCGTCTCCTGCACCAGCCGAGGAAAGTCATCCCGGCCACCCGGCGTCGGCAGCGCCCACACGTCCTCGAGCTGGAACTCGCGCGTGAGCTCGTGAATCCGCCAGGGCCGAGAAGTGTGCGCGGTGTTGGGGAGCCTCATCGTGAACCTCGATCCATACGGTACTCGGCGACACGCCGCTCGACGGTCGAGCTCGCAACCAGAGAGGATGGGCAGATGCACCAACCTCGGCGCCCGAAAAAGCGCACGGAATCTGTCGACTACGGCTGGGTGATCTCGTTCGGCTGCAAGTCCACCGGCCAGCTCCGGCGCCTCAAGGTCGCGACGGATCCCGCTGCCGACACCCGGCCGATCGAGGTTCCCTGCGTCTGCGGGGAAGTCCACCGGGTGACCGTCTCCCCGTACCGCCGCAGACGCTCTGCGGAGGAGCCTTTCGACCTCGAGGTCGATTCGCTCGACGAGCTGCGCTGACCTCTGAGCCGCTGGAAGGGTCATCACCCCTTGCGAGACAGAAGACGAACCGGGTAGCGCGAATCGAGGCCGATCCGTTTCGCTGGCACGGTAGCGCCGCTTCGCGGCGAATCGGACTCAAGCCGCTGCTGAGCCCCGGTCCTTCTCGACCAAGCCAAGCGGCACGACGTCGTCGTCGAAGACGGCATTGACCTCGATGTGGCCCCCCAAGGCGCCCACATAATCGGCCAGCGTGCGCAGGTAGAGGTTCTCCGAGTGCTCGATCCGAGAGACGTTGGCTTGGGTCATCTCCAGCACCTGGGCAAGCTCGGTCTGCGTCTTGCCGATCTGCTCACGCAGTTCGGACAGGCGAACCGCAGAGACGATCGCGCGCTTGCGCGCGTCGATCTCAGCGGCGGCGCCGGGGCGCTTTCTGACTTCCTTGCTTAGCTCGCTGAACGGCTTTCCTTTTATCTTTGGCATCTTGGTGCTCCTTGCCACTTTCGTGCTCGGCGAGCTCCCGAAGGTGGCGATCATAGATCCGGTCCGCAACCGGAATCATCTTTTTGTAAAAGCGCTTCGTCTTCCCCGCCTTGTCGCCTCCGATCAAGAGGATCGCCGTCCGCTCAGGGTCAAAGGCGAAGAAGACACGCATCGTTTGGGTTATCCGTAGCTCCTTCAGGTTGGGGTGCCGGGAGCCCTCGACGGTGTCGGCGAGCGGCCGGCCTGCGCTCGGACCGAGCTCCTGCAAGGCCTCGACCGAGGCGACCACCTTGCGTTGTTCTTGGTCTGTCAGGCCTTTCCACCACTCGTCGAACTCGCTGGTCCTCTCGGCAGCCCAACTCACAAAATCAGTATAATGTCTGCATTGTAGAAGTCAAACGTTGTATTGACCAGGAACTGGATCTCTCATGGGGGACGACAAAACAGCAGGTCCAGCGGCTTGAGACGAAGGTGCGAGGCGATCGATCCGGGTCGTCAGCCGCGCTGAGACCTTCCCGTCTTTCTCTTTGCCGGCGGTTCGACCATCGTCAGGGTCAGCACCCCCGGCTGGATTCGAACCAGCGACCCACGGCTTAGAAGGCCGTCGCTCTGTCCACTGAGCTACGGGGGCGGGCAACGCCTAGGTTACGGCTCTGGCGGCCGGCTGGCGTAGGATCGGCGCCGATGCCAAGCGTCGACGTCGCGGGGACGAGACTGAACTACGAGCGCGCCGGCGAGGGCGAGCCGATGCTGTTGATCCAGGGGATGAGCGCGACCCACCTCGCCTGGGGTCGCCCCCTCCTCGACCTGCTCGAGGCCGACTTCGACTGCGTCGTCTTCGACAACCGCGGCATGGGGCTCTCCGGTCCCGCGCAGATGCCGTTCACGATCGCCGATCTGGCGGTCGACGCGCTCGGCCTGCTCGAGGCGCTCGGGATCGAGAGCGTCCACGTGGTGGGCATCTCGATGGGGGGAATGATCGCGCAGGAGCTGGCGCTTGCCGAGCCCGAGCGAGTCCGCACCCTGACCCTGGGAGCGACCTGGTGCGGCGGCCCGGAGGGCACGCTGATGGGCGAAGACGTCCTCCGGCAGCTCGGCGAGGCGATGACGTCGGGTGATCCCGAAGACGTGCGGCGGGCGATGTGGGAGATCAACCTCTCCGCCGCCTTCCGGGCCGACGAGAGCCGCTACGCGGCGTTCCTCGAGATGGCGCGAACGCTCTCGGCGCCACGCGCCGTCGTGATGGAACAGATGCGCGCCTGCTCCGCCCACGACACGAGCGCCCGGTTGGGGCAGCTCTCGGTCCCGACCCTGGTCGTCCACGGCACCGCCGACCGCCTCCTCCCCGTCGCCAACGGGCGCCAGATCGCCGAGCTTCTCTCGATCGAACCGGCACTGCTGGAGGACGTCGGCCACATGTTCTGGTGGGAGCAGCCGCAGCGCTCGGCGGAGCTGATCCGCGAGCACGCGCTGGCGCCGGCCTGAACCCGCGCCTGCCCGCTCAGCGGCGCGCCCAAGCGCCGCTGCCGCTCAGCCCGCGTCGAACTCGCCCGGGCTGGGACAGCCGTTGGGGTCGAGCTTGCCGTTGACCTTGAAGACGTAATCGGGCTGCGGCGTGATGTCCGGCTCTTCGATCACCAGCTTCAGCGCGGGGTCGGTTTTCACCCAGGCGTAGACCGGATACCAGTAGGGCGACTCGGGGAAGTCCTGCGTCGCCCGGCTGAGGATCAGGTAGTCGTAGTCGCCCTCGTTGACGAGGTTGCGGAAGGAGCGACAGCTGGTCGCCAGGCGGTACTGACCCTGCGGCCCCTCCACCCCGATGTACTGGACGAAGTTGTCCAGGTTGGCGCCGTAGAAGCCGTACTGGCCGAAGAAGATCTCGCCCGAGCCGGCGATGCCGATCCGCTTCCCGTGCTGGTTGTGGGCGAAGGCGTAGGCCTTCTGCGGCCCGCCGTCCTGCAAGAACGGGGTCGTGCGCTGGTAGTGCTGCTTGTAGTACTGGACCTCCTGGGCGCGCCCGAGCACGACGGCGAACAGGAGGATCGTCCCCGCCCCGATCGCGACCACGCCGCGGCTGACGCGGCGGCGGGAGCGCAGCAGGCCCAGCGCCGCCGGCGCCCAGACCAGGGCCAGGGTGAGGAAGACGGTGCCGACCATGTAGTCCGGGTACCAGCGCGGCGTGGTCAGGACCATCAGCGCGTAGACGGCGGTGAGGAAGAGCAGCGTCTGCCAGGCCCGCCGCTCCGGCGCCCGCAACGGCCGCGCGATCGGCAGCAGAGTCAGGGCCAGGATCAGCCCCGGCATCAGGTACCTGGTGTTGGTGAAGAACCCGGTCGGCGATCCCTCCTGGCCGGCCGCGGTCAGCGGCGTGACGATGTAGACGGCGGCCGTCAGCAGGGCGGCCGCGGCCAGCACCCGCAGGACCAGGTTGCGCGAGCGCAGGGCGATGAACACCGTGGCGGCGACGGCGACGATCAGGATCAGCGGCCAGAACGGGCCGAGCGCGTTCTCCAGCTCCGGGAAGAACCAGCGACGGTAGATGGTCGGCTCGAAGAGGTAGTCGGCGACGGCGAAGCGCGGCCGCGGGTCGAGCGGCATCTGGTCGGGCCGCGGCAGGTTGAGCGGGCCCCAGCCAATCTGCGGGATCGGGTTGCCGCCGGTGTGGATCGCCGCCCGCACGTACCAGTAGCCGCCGACGACGAAGGCCGGGATGCCGATCGCGGCGGCGGTCATCAGTCGCCGGCCGGCGCCGCTGACGACGACCATCCCGACCGCGATCGCGCCGACCGGGGCCAGCAGCGGCAGCTTCACCGAGACCGCCAGCCCGGCGGCGATCCCGGCCATGATCAACGGTCCCTTGTCGAGCAGCGGCGCGTCGCGCTCGGGCGCGTCCTGGACCGCGCCGGCGGCCGGCGCCCGACGCTGGTGGCCGTTGATCAGGAAGGCGGCGAAGGCGACCAGGAAGGCCAGCCCCATGATGTCGTTGCGCCCCTCCCCCGGCTGCGTCTCGATCATCACCCCGGCCGAGAAGACGAGCGCCGCGGCGACGAGGGTCGCCGGGCCGACCCGGTAGGGACGGCCGACGCACCAGGCGGCGAGCAGCCCGATCGAGAGCCAGACCATGTTGATCAGCGGCGAGAGCCAGTCGCTCTCGAAGAGGACGATGCCGGCGGCGTGGACGAGCTCGGAGCTGCCGGGGTAGAACCAGGCCGCCAGCCGCAGCGGGTCGGTGAAGTGGAGGGCGACGGTCGACCCGTCCTGGGCGATCCGGCCCGAGAAGGGCATGTGGTACCAGGTGGTGTCGCCGCCGAACATGCCGTGGTCGAGCGCGAGCTGCGAGGGGAAGGTCCACTCGGCGACGACCCAGGAGGCGACGCCGAGCGCGATCAGCAGCGCCGCCATCTGCACCTGCGGCGCGCTCACTTCCCGGCCGTCGGCGGGCGCCATCGCCCGGCCCAGCAGCGCCGCGCCGAGGCCGACCGCGATGCAGACGACGATCGTCCAGCCGAGGGTGAGGATGCTGAGCGTCCCCAGCAGTTGCAGGGCGAGGATCAACAGGGCGGCCGCGAGGGTGGCGTCGGCGAGCCGCGCCAGGGCGCCGGAGAACTCGGGCACGATCCAGCGCCGCAGCCAGTAGCCGCCGAGGGCGAGTGCCGAGACGATGCCGATCGTCGCCAGGCAGCCGCCGATGTAGGAGCCGAAGGACGGGGTCACCGGCGCGGGATGCTATTCGCAGCGCCGGGCGCGCGGATGGGGCCGCGCCGTTACATGGAGCCTCAGGAGGCGGCGGCTGGGATGCGGCAGGAAACGCCGGTGCCGGCGAGGCCGCAGTAGCCGTTCGGGACCTTGTGCAGGTACTGCTGGTGGTAGTCCTCGGCGTAGTAGAAGGGAGCGGCCGGCTCGACCTCGGTCGTGACCGGCTCGTGGCCGGCGACGCGCAGCGCCTCGTCGTAGGTCCGGCGCACCATCTCCGCCGTCTCCTTCTGGCCGTCGTTGGCGAAGTAGATGCCGGAGCGATACTGGGTGCCGATGTCGTTGCCCTGGCGCATCCCCTGGGTCGGGTCGTGCTCCTCGAAGAAGACCTTGAGCAGGTCGGCGTAGGCGATCCGCTCGGGGTCGAAGACGACGAGCACCGCCTCGGCGTGGCCGGTCTGCCCGGAGCAGACCTCCTCATAGGTCGGGTTCGACGTGGTCCCGTTCATGTAGCCGACGGCCGTCGTGTAGACGCCGTCCAGCTCCCAGAAGAGGCGCTCGGCGCCCCAGAAGCAGCCAAGCGCGAAGTAGGCCGTCTCGGTCCCCTCCGGGAAGGGTGGCTTCAGCGGCGTGTCCAGCACGGCGTGGCGCATCGTGTCTACAAGGTAGCGTTCGCCCATCGGCTGCCTCGCATTGCTCTTCGCGCTGATCTCGCCGCGGCTGGCGTTGTTCGTGCTGTGGCTGTTCGGCGACCTCCTCAGCCGCTCCTTCGACGGCTGGCTGCTGCCGCTGCTGGGCTTCTTCCTGCTGCCCTGGACGACGCTCGCCTACGCCCTGCTCTGGGCCTCCTCGGACGGCGTGCTCGGCATCGAGTGGTTCTTCGTCGCCCTCGCCTTCCTGGTCGACATCGGCGCTTTCGCCGGCGGCGACCGGCGCCGGCGCGCCGCCGACTGAGCTCGCGCTTCACGAGACCTGCATCCGACCCCTATGAGGGGCTCAATG
>DASVWY010000264.1:0-4751 GCA_036392975.1 Solirubrobacterales bacterium
TCCGGGACGCCCTCGACGCGCGGCAGGCCGGCGGGCTCGACCGCCATCCCGAGCGGGATCTCGTGCGTCCGGCACGGCGCGGTGCGGCCGTCGCGCTCGACGATCCGGTCGACCGCGAGCTTCGCCATCCGCCGCCACGTCGTCAGCTTGCCACCGGTGATCGTCAGCATCCCGGACGAGGTCTCATACAGCTCCGCTTTGCGGGAGATGTCGACCGACTTCTTCGGGTCGCCGGTGGAGATCAGCGGTCGCACCCCGGCGTAGGCGCCGACCAGGTCCGAGCGCCCCAGCGAAGTGCCGAAGAAGGCGTTGACGGCGTCGAGCAGGTACTCGACGTCGTCCCCGCCCGGGCGCGGGTGGTCGATGTCGCCGTCGAAGTCGTTGTCGGTGGTGCCGACCAGGGTGCGCCCGTACCAGGGCAGGGCGAAGATCGCCCGCCCCTCGCCCGCCGGCACGACGCAGGCGGCCGACCCGGTCGAGAGGTCGGCCCGATCCAGCAGCAGGTGGGTGCCGCGGCTGGGCGCGATCCGGGGCACGTCCTCCTCCTCGACCACCTCGGAGCGGATCCGGTCGGCCCAGACGCCGGTCGCGTTGACGACGTTGTCGGCCTCGACCTCGAAGCGTTCCCCCGAGTCGGCCTCGACGAAGGCCAGGCCCGAGGCGCGGCCGTTGCTGGTCAGCAGCTCCGTCACCTCGGCCCCGTTCAGGGTCACTGCGCCGAAACGGTGGGCCTCGCCGAGCACGGTGAGGACGAGGCGCACGTCGTCGGTCTGGCAGTCGTAGAAGAGGTAGGCGTCCTTGGGGTCGCGCGGGCCCAGGCTCGGGACCAGCTCCAGCAGCTCCTCGCGGCCGATCGTGCGGTGGCGGTCCGGCGACCAGTAGAAGTCGCCGTCCTCCTCCCTGGAGGAGCGCATCTCGCGGCGGCTGCGACCGACCCGGGTCGTCGCCATCACGTCGTACATGTTGAGCCCGATGCCGATGCGGCGGTCTCGACGCGCCTCGGGGAAGCCGGTGACGAGGAACGGCGTCGGGTAGACCAGGTGCGGCGCGAGCTGCACCATCAGTTGCCGCTCCAGCAGCGCCTCGCGGACCAGGCCGAGGTCGAAGTTCTGCAGGTAACGGAGGCCGCCGTGGACCATCTTCGAGGAGCGGCTGGAGGTACCGGATGCGTAGTCGTCGCGCTCCAGCAGCGCCACCGAGTAGCCGCGCGAGGCGGCGTCGAGGGCGACGCCGGCGCCGGTGATGCCGCCACCGATCACGACCACCTCGAAGCGCTGCCCGGCGATCGACTCCAGCGCTGCGGCCCGGGAGAGCATCAGGCGAGGAAGACGGTCGTCTGCTCGGCCGGGGGCCGCTGCGGCGGCTGGCGCTCCTGGCGCGGCCCGCCGAGGTGGAGGAGCCCGACGAAGCGCTCGTCGTCGGGCAGATCGACCGCGGCCCTTCCCGCCGGGGTGCGCAGCACACCCGGCGTGCGCCAGTAACCGGCGAGGCCGCGGCCGTGGGCGGCGAGGAGGACGATGTAGGAGGCGACGGCGGTGGCGTGCAGGTCCTCCTCGTCCTGGACCGGATCGCCAGAGAGCGCGCAGGAGACGACGATCAGGGTCGGGGCGCGGTCGAGCTTGGCGGCGCCCTCCGGGCCGGCTGCCTGCTTCAGCCGCGCCAGCGCCCCGGGCCCGACGACCCGGAAGCGCCAGGGCGCGGTCAGGTTGTGGTTCGGCGCCCAGCGCGCCAGCTCCAGCAGCTCCTCGATCTCCTCGCGGTCCAGCGGCTCGGAGCCGAAGGCCTTGTGCGTGCGACGCGTCCGGATCGCGGTTTCGAGGTCCACCGCTGCAACATAGCCACCGTCGAGCGCACCAAGTCCGGCACCCCTGTGACGGAACTGCGATTTCTCTGTGAAATGAGTGAAAAGTGGCTTGAAATGGCGGATTCCGCCGCTACGGTCCGCGCCAGCGGAGGGTGACCTCGTCAGGTGTCGAGAACCGTTTGACAACCGGTTGTTCGGTTAACTCCGGATAGGGTTCGAGTCCCTCTCCCTCCGCTGAATTTTCGCTGAGAGTGCGAGGGACGGGTCGAGGTGCAACTGTCACGCGGCCTGCGGAGTAGTTACCCGCTTCACGACCTGCCCTTGCGTCTCCGCGAAAACTCAGGTCGAAGCGGGACACCATTGGTAGTCTTCGAGGACCGGTTGTCAGGCGGTTGTCGTCACCTAGAGCATCATCCAGATTCGGCCCGCCCTTGCGGGCCGTTTCACTTCTCGCGGCGGGTCCGCCAAACGGCCTCGATTGGGTTTGAGGCGACTCGCTACCAGCCGAAGCGCCGCCCCAAGAAGAGCACCCCGCCGAGGGCCAGCCCGCCCGTTCCGAGCCCGATCCCGAGCGGTGCCCAGGGCTCCGGCGGCGGGTTCTCGCTTGCTTCGAAGGGGGGCGCAGCGGGGGGCGATTCCGGTTCGGTGCCCTCGGGCGCCGGCGTTCCCGGGACCCCGGGAAGCGGGCCCGTGCCTCCGGTCGGCGGCGGGGTCGGTGGAACGGTCCCGCCCGGTGGGGCGACACCGGCTTCAGCGCCGGGCGATTCGGGCAGGAACGAAGGTGGGATGCCTTCGGTCGAGGGTGGAACGCCTTCGGTCGAGGGCGGCGTGATCGTGCCGGGAAGGCCCGACCCGCCCGGGAGCCCGCCGCTGCTCGTCTTCGGCTGGGGCGCGCGGGCGACGGCTGGAACCGGGAACGGCTCTCCGGCCACCGCCGCCAGAACCTGCCCGGTGACCCAGATCGGGGTCTGATCGCTCTCCGCCGAGTAGGTGTAATGGCCGTCTTCGGCACGGCGGGCGGCGAGGTAGTCGAGGGCGCTGCTGCCGCCCTCGCGGATCGTGGCCGGGTCGGCTCCGACGGCGAGCATTCCCTGCACGGCCCAGGCGGTCGACTGGGCGTTGACGGCGCCGCTGCCGCCGGTGACGAAACCCCCGTTCGCATGCTGGTGCCTGCGCAGGTAGGTCAGGCCGTCGACCGCGGCCTTGGTGCGAGGCATCGCCTGTAGGACCGCGGCGGTCCCGTCGGCGGTGCTGACCGATCCCGGGATGTCGCCCCAGCCGCCGTCGCCGTTCTGCACCTTGGCGAGCCACGACATGGTGGCGTCGAGGCTGCCGCTGGCGCCGACGGCGCGAAGCGCGATCGCGGCGAAGGCGGTCGAGCCCGGCCAGCCCTCGTAGGAGCCGTTGGAGCGCCGCCGCTTCAGCAGCGCCTCAACCAGGTTGCGCCCCCCGAACGAGCGCGGGTCGAGCCCAGCCCCCTCGAGGGCGAGAATCGTGCGCGCGAAGTCGCCGCTGCGGTCGAGCGACTCGACCTTGCCGCGCAGGAAGTCCACCGGCGTGCGACCCGCCCGCGCGATGTCGAGCGGGTTGTGACCGGCCGCCTCCAGCCCCAGCATCACCCAGGCGGTGGTTTCCACGCCCGAGTCGCGGTCGGTCGCCGCACCCCAACCGCCGTCGGCGTTCTGGACCGCCCTCAACCAGGAGACGGTGGTGCCGGTGTCGGCCGCCTGCGCTGGGGCGGGCATGGCCGCCGGCGCCATCAGGGCGACCAGGAGCAGCGAGGCGACGGCGGGCAGCCGCCACTCGAACCTCTCGCGGAAGCGGACCAACATCCGCACCATCGCCGGGCCCGCGACCAGAGCCAGGACGACGTTGCCGACCGCGTGGGCGAGGTCGAAGGGAACGGCGCGCGACTCGAGCGCCAGGAATCGCTGTAGCGAGAGCTCGCCTCCATAGGTCGCCATCAGGGAGAAGTTCAGCAGAGCGCCGTACGCGATGCCGGCAAACCCGCAGACGGCGGCCAGCACGAAGCGGTTCGGCTGCCACCGGGTCAGCCCCAGCGCCGCGCCGAGCAGGCCGCACATCCCCCACCCGGCCATCTGCCACGGGGTCCAGGGGCCCTGCCCGAACCAGAGGTTCGAGACCAGCGCCGTGAGGGCGCCGACGGCGAAGCCCGGCGCCGGTCCCAGCGCGTAGCCGGCGAAGACGACGATGTCGGTGGTCGGCTTGACGTTCGGGAAGGCGGCGAAGGCGATCCTGCCGGCGATCGCCAGGGCGGCGAGCGCGGCGACCAGGGCGACGACCTGCGCGCTCGGGCGGGTGCGCTCGTACCAGGCGAAGCCACCCAGCAGGACCGCGCCGAGGATGAGGAAGCTGGCGAGGGCCCAGGTCATCGCCGCTCGGCCTCCAGCGCAACGGCGCCCTGCTCGGGGGTGACGATCCCCGGCAGGTCGAGGATGCGAGCGACCTCGGTGGCGAAGTACCAACCGCCGGAGAGGATCTCCCCCGCGGCGCCGTCGGCGATCGTCACCCCGTCGCCGAGCAGGACGACGCGCTCGGCGAAAACGGCTGCGAACTCGACGTCGTGGGTGGCGACGACCACGCCGGCGCCGCCCTCGGACAGCCTCTCGATCAGCTCGACCAGCTCCTGCTTACGGGCCCGGTCCATGCCGCGGGTCGGCTCGTCGAGCGCGACCAGGCCCGGCAGCTCGTCGCCTTCCATCCGCCCCGCCAACGCGATCGCCAGCGCCAGCCGCTGCCGCTCGCCGCCGGAGAGGTCGCGCGGGTCGGCGTCGATCGCGTGCTCCAGGCCGACAACCCGCAGGGCCGCGACCCCTGGCCCTCCAGGCAGTTCGTCTCCGACTCGCTCCCGCACTAGATAGTCGCCGGGGTTCTGGCTCAGCAACGCCATCCCGTCGGGCACCTGCGCCTTGCCCCGGACGGGGTC
>DASVWY010000265.1:0-4807 GCA_036392975.1 Solirubrobacterales bacterium
GCCGCCAGCCGCTTGACGTCCCACTCGAAGGGGCCGGGAGCGGTCTCGTCGAAGTCGTTGCAGTCGAACAGCAAGCGGCGGTCGGGGGCGGAGAACACGCCGAAGTTCGAGATGTGGGCATCGCCGCAGAGCTGAACCCTCAGTCGCGGGCTGGGGGTGCCGGCGAGATCGGCTGCCATGACGACGGCGGCACCCCGGAAGAACGCGAACGGGGAGCGAAGCATCCGGCCGTAGCGAATCGGAACGAGCTCTGGCAACCGCGTCTCGTCCTGGGCCCGCAGCAGCGCAAGCGGGTCTCGCCGATCCCCCGCCTGCCAGGCGGCGTGGCTGGATCGCGGCGCTCTGCCCCGCGCCGCCTTGCCCTCAGCCGCTCGCTCCTCCGGCCGGCTCATGAACGAAGGCTAACCCGAGTCGACTTAGACTCATGCCCGATGCGAGAGGAAAACTTTCCGCTACGGCTGCGCGGGGCATGAGCCTCCGCATCGTCTGGCGGGGAGCGCTCGTGCTCCTGCTCGACGCGCTCATCCTGCTGCTGCTGTCCGAGGTGTTGGCCGGCTTCGTCTTGGACGGCGCCGCCAACGCGCTCGCCGCGGCGGCGTCGATCGGCCTCCTCAACGCCCTGGTCTGGCCGGTGCTGGCGCGCTTGGCGCTGCCGCTGACCGTACTCTCCCTTGGCGGGGCGGCGCTGGCGCTGAACGGGATGCTCGTCGCCTTCGCGATCGATGTCCTGCCGGGCGCGCAGCTCGACGGCGTGTTCGAGGGGATCGTGGTGACGATCGCGATGACGGCGCTCACCGCGGTGGTCTACGCCCTGCTCGCGATCGACGAGGACGACTCCTGGTACCGCCACGTCGTACGGCGCCAGCTGGGCGGGCGCAAGCAGGCGGTTCGCAGCGAGGTCCCGGGCGTCGTCTTCCTCGAGATCGACGGGCTGGCCCACGACGTGCTGCGCCGCGCGTTGAGCGACGGCAGCGCCCCGAACCTGGCCGCCTGGCTGCGCAGCGGCAGCCACGAGCTGCACCGCTGGGAGACCGACTGGTCCTCGCAGACCGGCGCCTGCCAGGCGGGCCTCCTGCACGGCGACAACGACGACATGCCGGCCTTTCGCTGGTGGGAGAAGGACCGCGATGCGGCGATCGTGACCAACCACCCGCGCGACGCCGAAGAGCTGGAGCGGCGACACTCGGACGGGCGCGGGTTGCTGCACGCCGACGGCGCCAGCCGCGCCAACATCCTCTCCGGCGACGCGCCGCACTCGATGCTGACGATGAGCACGGCGCTGCGGCGCCGCGGGCCGATCGGCCGCGACTACGCGGCCTACTTCGCCCGTCCGTCGGCGGTCGCCCGCACCCTCGTCCTCGTGCTCGCCGAGGTGGTCCGCGAGCGCCGGGCCGCCCGCGCCCAGGTCCGCGACGACGTCCGGCCCCGCATCGCCCGGGGCCGCTCCTATGCGTTCATCCGCGCCTGGGGCACGATCGTCCAGCGCGACCTCCAGGTCGCCGCCGTGGTCGGCGACATCCTCGCCGGCCGCCCCACCGTCTACACCACCTTCCTCGCCTACGACGAGGTCGCCCACCACTCCGGGATCGAACGGCACGACGCGCTCGCCGTCCTGCGCGACCTCGACCGCCAGATCGCCAGGATCGCCGCCGCCTGCCCCGAGGCGCCGCGTCCCTACCGGCTCGTCGTCCTCTCCGACCACGGGCAGTCGCAGGGAGAGACCTTCCGCGACCGCTACGGCGAGACGCTCGAGGACGTGGTGCGCTCCGCCTGTGAGCCGGAGAGCGCGATCGCCGTCGAAGGGGGCGACGACGACGCGCTCGCCTACCTCAGCGCCGGCCTGACCGAGGTCGCCCGCGACGACACCGCGGCCGGCCGCACGGTGCGGATCGCAACGCGGGATCGCCGCGCCGACGGTGTGGTCGCCCTCGATCCCGACACCCGGCGCGACATCGAGGAGACGCGCGGAGATGGCGTCCCCGAGCTGTCGGTGATGGCCTCGGGGTGCCTCGGGTTGATCAGCTTCCCGCGCGAGCCGGGTCGGGTGACTCTGGAGCGGATCGAGGCGCTCTACCCGCGGCTGATGCCGGCGCTGCTCGATCACCCCGGTATCGGGTTCGCCCTGGTGCGCTCCGAGCGCTTCGGCGCGATCGCGGTCGGTAAGAACGGAACGGTGTTTCTCGATCGGGACCGGATCGAGGGTGAGGACCCCCTGGCCCCCTTCGGCGCCAACGCCGCCGACCACCTGCGGCGCACCGACGGCTTCCCCCACTGCGCCGATCTGATGGTCAACAGCACCTTCTGGCCGCAGTTCGGGGAAGTGGCGGCTTTCGAGGAGCTGGTCGGCTCCCACGGCGGGATGGGGGGAACGCAGAGCTTCCCGTTCGTCCTCCATCCCAGCGAGCTGGCCTGGCCCGAAGAGGAGATCGTCGGCGCGGAACGGGTGCACCGGATCTTCCGCGGCTGGCTTGCCGAGCTCGGGCACTCGAGCTACGCGAGCGAGGTGGCCTCTCCGGGCGCCAGCACCCGCACCTCCACCTGAGGCGCGAGGTCGCGCACCCGCGCCGCGAACTCGCGCGGCGGAGTGCGCAGCGGACCCGGGCGAAGACCCGCCAAGCCAAACGGATAGAGCGTCCCCCAGTGGATCGGGATCGCGATCCGCGGCGAGAGCAGGGCCGCCGCGCGGGCGGCGCGCTCGGGATCGAGATGCCCGGGGCCGAGGCTCGGCCCCCAGCCCCAGACCGGCAACAGCGCGAAATCCAACTCGTCGTCGCCGCCGATCGCCTCCATGCCGTCGAAGAGATCGGTGTCGCCGGCGAAGTAGATGCGGCGCCGGCTCCCGCTCAGCAGGAAGCCAACCGCCCGCGAGCCTCGCTCGAACCGCCCGCCGCCGGGATGCCATGCCTCGGTGGCGGTGACCGTGACCTCGCCGACCCGGACGGATTCGCCGGGCGCCAGCTCCGTCACCGCGGTGAAGCCGTGGCGCCCGAGGAACTCTCCCGCACCCGGCGCCGCGAGCATCGGCACGTCGCGTCCGATCCGCCGCAGGGAGGGCAGGTCGGCGTGGTCGTGGTGGAGATGTGAGATCAGAACCGCATCGAGGTCCTCCCAGCGGTCGCGCGCCGGCGGCGCCACCTGGCGGCGCAACGGCCCGACACGCGTGCGCAGCACGGGATCGGTCAGCAACCGGGCGCCGTCGAGTTCGATCCGGACCGTCGCGTGGCCCACGTAGGCGATCTCCTCGGGCGGCGTCACTTCACTCCACCCGATTGCTGCGTCGGGAGTGCCGCGTATCGTCCGACGGGCCAATGAGCGAGCGGCGAGCGATCTTCCGTGGGCGCCTGCGCCGGCCCGGGCGCGAGAGTGCCGGCGGGGAAGGCGAAGTCATCGAGATCGAACCGGGCGCATTGGACGGGATCTTCGCCGCTCCCAAGTGGATGCGCGACCTCGGCTTCTCGTCCTGGCTCCTCGTCGGGGTGGGTGCGGCCTTGATCGGCGCGATCTGGCTCCTCTCCCAGACGCAGGCGATCGTGATGCCCGTGATCACGGCGGGGATCATCGCCTCGGTCGCCTCGCCCCTGGTCGACTGGCTTCGCCGGCACGGCCTCCCGCGAGGCATCGGGGCAGGCCTCGTCTTCCTCCTGATCGTCGCCGTCGGCGCCGGCGTCGGCCTGATCGTCCTGACCGGCATCGCCAGCCAGGCGGACAGCCTCTCCGAGCGCCTGCGCGAAGGGGCGAACGAGATCGAGTCGCTGGCCCGCGACCTCGGCGTCGCGGCGCCGACGGCGGCCGACGCGAACGCCGGGGCAAGCGCCTCTGTCAGCGACGCCTTCCAGGCGCTGACGCAGGGCCTGCTCGGCGGGATCGACAAGCTCGCCTCCCTCGCCGTCTTCCTCTCCTTCACCGCCCTCAGCCTCTTCTTCCTGCTCAAGGACATGCCGACGATCGGTGGCTTTGTCGAGCGCCACCTCGGCGTTCCCGTCCCGGTCGCACACTCGATGCTGAGCAGGCTGGCGGGCAGCCTGCGCGGCTACTTCCTCGGCGTCACCGCTGTCTCGGTCTGGAGCTCGCTGATAGTCGGGGCGGGCTCGCTCGCCCTCGGCGTCCCCATGGCCGGGACGATCGCCGTTGTCACCTTCGCCGGCGGATTCGTCCCCTACCTGGGGGCCTGGACGGCGGGCGCCTTCGCGGTCTTGATCGCCCTCGGGGACCAGGGCCCTGAGACCGCGCTGGCCCTCGCGGTCATCGTCCTGCTGGCCAACGGCGTCCTGCAACAGCTGGTTCAGCCGATCGCCTACGGGGCGGCGCTGAGGCTGCATCCCCTCGTCGTACTGATCGCGACCATCGCCGGCGGTTGTCTCTTCGGCGTCATCGGGCTGGTGCTGGCGGCGACCCTTCTCTCCGCCGCGGTCCGGATCGCCGCTGACATCCGCGCGGCCGAGCAAGAGACGGGCAAGCCTGGTCAGGCAGAGCCGGCCGCCGCAAATCCCGCCTAGCCCCCAGTTGGAAGTGCTCGCCGACGGTCAGCTTGTCCCAGACCATCGGGATCTGCATCAGGGTGCTCTTGCCCGACCCGTTCTCGCCGACGAGGCCGACCAGCTCCCCCGCGCCGATTTCGAGATCGGCGCCCTTCAGGGCCTCGATGGCACGGCGCCGCAGCGGTATGCCGCGATGAAAGCTCTTCCGCAACCCCCCGATCCGCAGCACCGGCTCTCGAACGGGATCGGGCCGCGGGGCGGGTCCACTCATGCGTTTTGGAAAAGCCTCCCTCTTGACCTACAGTGGTCAGGTGCTCTCGGCAAGCCTT
>DASVWY010000266.1:0-4193 GCA_036392975.1 Solirubrobacterales bacterium
AGCGCCGAGATGGTGCGCGCGCGGGCGCCGTCGCCCGCGAATGTGCTCGGCCTGGCGATGGGCGGCCCGACCGTCATCGGGCCCGGGACCGAGGAGCAGAAGGAGCGCTTCATCCAGCCGATCCTCTCGGGCGAGGAGATCTGGTGCCAGGGCTTCTCGGAGCCGGAGTCCGGGTCCGATCTGGCCTCGCTGAAGACCCGCGCGGTCAAGGACGGCGACGAATGGGTGGTGACCGGGCAGAAGGTCTGGACGACCTTCGCCCAGTACGCGAAGTGGTGCATGCTGGTCGCCCGCACTGACCCCGACGCCCCCAAGCACAAGGGGCTGACTTACTTCCTGATGGACATGGACCAGCCCGGCGTTCAGGTGCGTCCGCTGGTCCAGATCACCGGCGAGGGCGAGTTCAACGAGGTCTTCATGGAGGAAGCGCGGATCCCCGATGCCAACGTCGTCGGCGGCGTCGGCAACGGCTGGACGGTCGCGATCACGACCCTGATGAACGAGCGGGCCGGGCTCGCCTTCGGCGCCATCTCCCAGATCGCCAACAGCCTCAAGCGGCTGGGCAAGCTGGCGACCGAGACCCGCCTCAACGGCGGCACCGCCGCCGACGACCCGGTTTTCCGCCAGCGCCTCGCCCAACTCAACATCGAGGCGGAGACGATGCGGCTCAACGCCTACCGCGGCCTGACCAAGACGATGCAGTCGGGCATCCCGGGGCCGGAGGGCTCGCTCGGCAAGTGGCAGTGGGCCGACATCAACCAGCGCATCACCGAGCTGGCGCTCGACATCGAGGGCGCCTACGCGATCCTGGGCCGCGGCGACAACCACGCCATCGCGAACGGAGCCTGGCAGTACGGGTTCCTGCGCTCGCGCGCCAACTCGATCGAGGGCGGCACCACCGACATCCTCAAGAACATCATCGCCGAGCGGGTACTCGGCCTGCCGAGGCTGCGCTGAGCGATGTACTTCGACCTAACTGACGAGCAGCAGGCGATCAAAGCTACGGCGCGCGACTTCCTCGCCGCCCGCTACAAGTCGGAGCGGATCCGCGAGCTGGCCGACACCGCGGCCGGCTTCGAGCAGTCCGACTGGGAGGAGATGGCCGGGCTGGGCTGGCCCGGGCTGGCGCTGCCGGAGGAGTGGGGAGGACAGGGCCTCGGGATCGTCGAGCTGGCCGTCCTCTTCGAGGAGCTGGGCTACGCGCTGGCGCCGACGCCGCTGCTGTCCAACACGATCGCCGGCCTGGCGCTGGCCGCGAACGGCACCGAGGCGCAGAAGCAGCGCTGGCTGCGACCGCTGGCCGCGGGCGAGGCGCGCGGCACCGTCGCCCTGCTGGACGCCGGGACGGCGGCGACTCCGGGCCAGTTCACGATGGAGGCCCAGGCCGACGGCGACGGAATCCTCCTGGCCGGCGAGAAGATCCTCGTCATGGACGCCCACGAGGCCGACTTCCTCCTCGTCGCGACCGCCGACGGCCGTCGCCATCTGGTCGAGAGCGACGCCGAGGGAGTGAGGGTCGAGCCCCAGGGCTCGATCGATCCCACCCGTCGGTTCTACACCGTCCAGTTCGACGGCGTGCAGATCGGTCCCGAGGCGACCCTGGACGGCGCGCAGGCCGATTACCTGCCGATCCTTTTGCGCGCTTGCGTGGCGATCGCGGCGGAGTCGACCGGGGTCGCCCAGCGGACGCTGGAGATGGCAGTCGAGTACGCCAAAGACCGCCAGCAGTTCGGGCGCCCGATCGGCGCCTACCAGGCTGTCTCCCACCGCTGCGCGCAGATGCTGCTGGAGACCGAGAACTCGCGTTCGGCGGTGTACGGGGCGGCCTGGGCAGCCGACGCCGATCCCGACTCGCTGCCGCTGGCCGCCGCGATGGCCAAGGCCTACGCCTCGGACGCCGGCTGGCGCGTGCCCGACGCCTCGATCCAGGTCCACGGCGGCATCGGCTTCACCTGGGAGCACGATCTGCATTTCTTCCTCAAGCGGGGTAAGGCGAACGCGGTCATTTTCGGCGACGCCAAGTGGCACCGCGAACGGGTCGCCGACCTCGTCCTCGCCGCGGCCGCCGAGCCGGTCCCGGCCTAGGGCGTCGGATCGGCGGCTTGGGAGTGGGCGCGCTGGATCGAATCTCGGTTGCCGCGATCGGCACCACGGTCGCCGACCTCGAGGCGGAGGCAAAGCGCGCCGAAGCGGCCGGGGTCGAGTGCGTCTGGGCGCCGGAGCTGTTCCGCTCCTCGGTCACCCAGGCCGCCTACCTCGCCGGCCGCACCGAGAGGATCGGCGTCGCGACCGGCATCGCCTGGGCCTTCACCCGCAGCCCCTTCATCCTCGCCGTCTCCGCGCTCGACATCGACGAGATGTCGGGCGGGCGCTTCCGGCTCGGCCTCGGCTCCGGCGTCAAGCGGCTGAACGAAACCTGGCACAACGCCGAGTACGGCCGCCCGGCGCCTCACCTGCGCGAGGCGATCGAGGCGACCCGGCAGATCATGCAGCAGGCCGGTAAGGGCGAGCCGATCCGCTTCGAGGGGGATTACTACGACATCGACATCAAGGGCTGGATCCGCCCCCACCCGACCGTGCGCGAGTCGGTCCCGATCTACACCGCCGGAGTGCAGGGAGGCATGTGCCGGATGGCGGGCGACGTCGCCGACGGGTTGATCGGCCACCCGATCCAGAGCCTGCGCTGGATCGACGAGGTCGTCGTCTCCTCCTTCGAGGAGGGGCTGAGCCGCTCCGGCCGCGACCGCGCCGACTTCGACTACCTGCCGACCGTCTGCTGCGCGATCGACGACGACGAGGCGAAGGCGATCGAGATGGCGCGGCGCACGATCTCCTTCTACGCCACGGTCAAGACCTACATGCCGCTCTGGGAGCTGCACGGCTTCGCCGACAACGCCGCGGCCGCCGGCGACGCCTTCCGCCGCGGCGACCTCGGCGCCGTGCCGCAGGCGATCAGCGACGAGATGGTCGACACCTACTGCGCCGCCGGCCCGCTCGACAAGGTCCGCGCCCGCGTCGAGGAGACCGCCGAGCGAGCCGATGGCCTCTTCCTCACCCCACCCACCTACTTCATCTCCCCCGAGGAGCTGAGCGAGTACCAGAACCGCCTGATCGACGCCTTCGGGCCTTTGGGCTAAAGTCTTCGCCCAATGCGGGGAGCGCGGGAGACGATTACCACCACGCGGCTGAGGCTGGCCGCCGCCGGCCTGCTCGCAGCGCTGGTCGCGGCCGTGCTCGCCAGCAGCGGCTCGGCCGCTCCCCAATCGGGCTTGCAGCAGGCGATCCTCGCCCAGGAACAGCACTCCGGGGCGCTGCTCGCGCGCGGCGGGATCGTCGGCACGGGCGTCAGTCAGGATGCCGCCGGCGAAGCCGAGATCGTCGTCCTCGCGACGCATCCGGTCCAGGTCGCCCGGACTCTCTCTGGAGTCGACGTCGAGGTGAAGGTGACGGGGCCGATCTCGTCGCTGAAGACGGTGGCTCGGAAACGACCGGGCGGCGGGGGCGGGACGACGACCAGCGAACCGAGCCCCACCAGCCGCTTCAACCGGCCGGTGCCGATCGGCGTCTCGACCGGCAATGCCGGCGAGTGCTCGGCGGGAACTATCGGGGCGCGGGTCTCGGACTCTTCGGGCAACGTCTATGCGCTCAGCAACAACCACGTCTACGCGCGCGAAAACAAAGCCGCGCTCGGCAGCCAGGTCCTGCAGCCGGGTCTCTACGACACCGGTTGCGCCTTCAGCGCAGCCAACGTCTTCGGCAGCCTCAGCGCCTTCGAGCCGATCGTCTTCTCGACCACGGCAAGCAACCGGCTCGACGCGGCGATCGCCGCCACGACGACCGCGGCGCTCGGCAGCGCCACGCCGCCGAACGGCTACGGCGAACCCTCTTCGCTGACCCAGGCCGCTGTGCCCGGGCTGGCCGTGCAGAAGTACGGTCGAACCACCTCACTGACCAGCGGCACGGTGACCGCGATCAACGGCATCGTCAACGTCTCCTACAGCGCCGGCACGGCTCGTTTCGTCGACCAGGTCTTCATCGAAGGCCAGAAGCCGATCCTCAAATCCGGCGACTCCGGCTCGCTGCTGGTGACCGGAAACGCCAGCGCCAATCCGGTGGGCCTGCTCTTCGCCGGCAATTCGAACGGCAGGTTCGCGATCGCCAACCCGATCGACCTCGTCCTCAACCGCTTCGGC
>DASVWY010000267.1:0-5598 GCA_036392975.1 Solirubrobacterales bacterium
CGCGGCGGCGGCGCATGTAGGCGGCGGCCTCGTCGGCGTAGCCGGAGACGCGGTCGAGCAGGACCCGGTGCGGCTTAGGTGGCATCGCGGCCCCTCCCGTCGCCGCCCGCCGCCAGGTCGCGCAGCAGCGAGCGCATGTCGAAGAAGGTCAGCGAGGCCAGCGCAAAGCGGTCGGTTACGGCGACGACGGCCAGGCCGGCATGGCGCAGGGCGAAGACCTCGCCCTGCTCGGTGCCGATGTGGATCTGCTCGGCCGGCTCCTCTCCGGCCCGGTCCGCCACCTCGAACAGCGTCGCGGCGTCCTCGCGCCAGCGCTCGGGCTGGTCGCTGGCGGCGAGGACGGAGCCGGTCGCGTCGAGGATCGCGGCGCCGCGCAGGTCGAGCGACATCTCGGCGAGGAAGGCGAGGGCGGTCTCGGCGGCGTCGCCGGAAACCGGCTCGGTCGAGGCGGCGTCGGACATCTCGGCCAAAATACCGGCCGTGCCGATCGCCCGCGCTTCCTGGATCACCGTCGTCATCGCCTGCGCGATAGCGGTCGTCCTCCTCGCGGTCGGCGGCTACACCGGCTACGCCGTCACCGTCGGCGCCGTCGGCCTCGCCGCGGCGGTGAACCTCCTGCCCCGTCCGTAGCGGTCCAGGGCTAGCCGGAGCGGTACGGACCTTCGTCGGCGGCGGGGTCGTGAAAGGAGGTCTCCGGCTCGACGTGGATCAGCACCTCGGCGCCGCGGACGTCCGCCTCGATCGAGGCGCGCATCGCGTGGGCCAGCTCGTGTGCGCGCTCGAGGCTGGTGCCGGAGCGGTACTGGACGTGGAGGTCGATGTAGCGACGCCGGCCCGCCCGGCGCGCCCTCAGCTTGTGGTAGCCCGCCACCTCCGGCGTGCGGGCGGCGCTAATCGCCGCCTCGATCCGGTCCATCTCGGCGCCCGGCAGGGTCTCGTCGACGAGGATCCGAGAGGAGCGGCGCAGGATCCGCAGGCCGGCGACGACTATTGCCGCCGCGACGACGAGCGCGGTGATCGAGTCGAAGGCGACGATCCCCGTCAGCTCGACCAGCGCCAGTCCGGCGAGGACCCCGGCCGAGGTCAGCGCGTCGGCCCGCAGGTGCGCCGCGTCCCCTTCCAGCGCCGGCGAGTCGTGCGCCCTTGCGCGGCGATAGAGGACCGTCGAGACCACCAGGTTGGCCAGCACCGAGAAGCCCATCACCGCGATCCCGACGCCCAGCGCATCGACCTCGGCGCCGACCACCAGCCGCCGCGTCGCCTCGAAGACGATCACGCCGGCGCCGACCAGGATCAGCATCCCCTCGATTGCCGCCGCCAGGCTTTCGACCTTCTCGTGTCCGTAGGGGTGCTCGGCGTCGGCCGGCGCGTCGGCTTTGCGGACCGAGACGAAGGCGACGACCGAGGCGACCAGGTCGATCAGCGAGTGGATCGCCTCGGTGACGATCGCGATCGAGCCGGTGATCGCCCCGGCCGCGAGCTTGATCGCGATCAAGGCCGAGTTGGAGGCGATCGAGAGCGCCGCGGCGCCGCTCTTGGTGCGGATCATCGTCCCCTCGTCGCCGCCTCGCCGGCGCTCAGGTGCCGGGCCAGCTGCCGCGCGGCGAGGCCGCGGTGGCTGATCTCGTTCTTCTCCGCCTGGCTCAGCTCCGAGTAGGTGCGCTCGTCCAGCGGGCCGGTTGCGTCGGGGACGAAGGCCGGGTCGTAGCCGAAGCCGCCCTCGCCCCGCGGCCGCTCGATCAGGTGGCCCTGGCAACGGGCCTCGAAGACGTGCTCGGCGCCGTCGACTTCGATCAGCGCCAGCGCGCAGTGGTAGTAGGCGCCGCGCTCATCGCCCGCGGCCGCCACCTCACGCAGCAGCTTCGCCAGGTTCTCCTCATCGCTGGCCCCCTCGCCGCCGTAACGGGCGGAGTGGATGCCGGGCCGTCCGTCCAGCGCCACGGCGCCGATGCCCGAGTCGTCGGCAATCGTCGCCTTCCCGGTGGCCGCGTGCGCCGCCCGCGCCTTGTCGAGGGCGATCGCGGCGAAGCTCTCGCCGTCCTCCGGCGGCAGCTCGAATCCCTCCGGCAGCGGCTCCAACTCGACCTCGGGCAGCAGTTCGCGCATCTCGCGCAGCTTGTACTTATTGCCCGTGGCGAGGATCAACTTCCGGCGACCCGCTCCTGAACCTGGCGCAGCCGTGAGATCCCCATCTCCGCGAGGCCGAGCAGCTCGTCGAGCGAGGCCCGCGAGAGCGGCGTCCGCTCCGCCGTCGCCTGTACCTCGACCAGCCCGCCCTCGCCGGTCATCACCACATTCGCATCGACCTCGGCGTTGGAGTCCTCGCCATAGTCGAGGTCGCAGAGCGCCCGCCCGTTGACCATGCCGACGCTGACCGCCGCGACCGAGCCGGTCAGCGGCATCGTCTCGATCTTCTTCGCGTCGAGCAGCTTCTGCAGGGCCAGGCGCAGGGCGACGTAGCCGCCGGTGATCGCCGCGCAGCGGGTGCCGCCGTCGGCCTGCAGCACGTCGCAGTCGACGTAAACGCTGCGTTCGCCGAGCGCCCGGAAGTCGACCACAACCCGCAGCGAGCGCCCGATCAGCCGCTGGATCTCGACCCCGCGCCCGTCCTGGCGCCCCTTCGAGACGTCGCGCGCCTTGCGCTCGCCGGTCGAGGCCGGCAGCATCGAGTACTCGGCGGTCACCCAGCCTTTGCCGCGACCGCCCATCCATTTCGGCACCGATTCCTGGACCGAGGCGGTGCAGATCACCCGCGTCCGGCCGAGCGAGATCAGCGCCGAGCCGTCCGCCGTCTCGACGAACCCGGGGTCGATGGTCACCGGCCTGATGTCGGCCGGGGCGCGGTCGTAGCTGCGGGAGGCTGGCACGGAGCGCGAGTCTGTCATGCCCACGCTTGGCTAGGACGCGTCGCCGGGGGCGGGAAGGACTCGCAGCCCCCGCTGGGCAAAATCGGAGTCGAAGGCGAACGCCTCGCCACCGCCGTCGCGCTCGATCAGCGCAAAGGAGATTGCGTCCACATAGCTCCAGCTCTTGTCGCGATGCCGCTCGAGGATCTCCCAAGCCTCGTCCTCGACCTCTGCCTCCGCCCGCACTAGCTCGATCGCCCCACCGGCACGGAACCGGCGTCCCCACTCGATCGCCTCCTCGCGGCCGACCCGGACCAGCAATGCCGTGTAGGTCTCGGCGAAGACGTAGTTGGAGGTGAAGAGGGACACCTTTTCCCCGACCAAGCTCGCCAGCGCCTCCCGGGCACGCCTATGCTCCAGCTCGGACTCGTTCCTCAGCGCCACGAAGGCGCTGGTGTCGACGAACACCGACCTCATCGGCCGTAGAGATCGCGGTCGAGCGTCTCCACGCTGGTCTTTTCGCGACCACGCCCAGGCGACTCCTCGACCAGGAAGCGAAGGAGCGGATCCGCGGCGGGATCGGAGAGGCGACCGCGCTCGGCGTCGATCAGTTCCCGCACCACCGCCGCGATGCTGCCCGAGCCGCCGGCCCGCTGCTTCAGCCAGCGGTACTGGCTGTCGTCGAGGTATAGCTGGGTCCTGTGCTTCATGCTGGAATACAGCATACGCCCCAGGTCGGCCGGAAACGTGGCGAGCGGTGCGGCCCTCGCCGCACCGCGCTCCGCCAACCTCATTTGAACGTCACCTCGTCGACCGCCTCCTTGATCTTGTTGACGATCACGCCGGCCAGCTCGGTTCCCTGTTTGCCGTTGAACCCTTTCATCGCCGCGACCATCCCCACCATCAGCAGCGAGACGAGGAGGATCAGGCCGACGTACTCGACCGTCCCCTGCCCCCGCTCGCCCCTCGCGAAAGCGCGGATCGCCCCCAGGCGCTCCACCAGCACGGCGTGGGCGTACCCCATCAGCATGTAGATCATCGAAGCCTCCGTTCGTGGTTTCGCCGCATGCTGAGGGGCGACGGATCACCGATCCAGACGTAAATGAGCCAATTCGGCGACGGCTTCGCAAAAAGAGGCGAACGTCCCGAGGCGGACCGGATGGGGGACGGTCGGGATACGCTCGCGCCGATGCGGGTGCTGGTCGTGACCAACTTCGAGCCGGACCCTTCGGCGCCGCAGCGCGGGCGCTGGGTGCGCGATCAGGTCGACGAGATCCGGCGCCACGGGGTCGAGGTCGAGGTATTCAGCTTCCCCCCCGGCTCCAGCCACTACATCCCGGCTGCGGTTCGCCTGCGCAGGTTGCTCCGCCGCGAGCGCTTCGACCTCGTCCACGTGCACTACGGACTGACGGCCTGGTGCGCTCTGCTGGCCGGCGCCCGGCCGCTCGTCGTCAGCTTCCATGGCACCGACGTCCGCCATCCCGTGGTGGGACCGATGTCGCGGCGGCTCGCGCGCAGGGTCGACCTCGTCGCCGCCGTCTCGCGAGCGCTCTTCGGCCCGGAGAACGGCCGGCCCGGCCTGCCCCATCTGCCGGCCTCGGCCGTGCTCCCCTGCGGTCCCGACCTGGGTCGCTTCCGGCCGATGCCGCGGACCGAGGCGCGCCGCGCGCTCGGCCTCGACCCGGCGGGCCGTTACCTGCTCTTCCCCGCCAATCCGAGCCGGCCCGAGAAGCGCGGCGACCGGGCGGCCGAGCTGGCGGCCGCGGTCGAGGCCGAGTTGCTCACCGGCGGCTCGATCGAGCCCGAGCGGATGCCGCTCTGGGTCAACGCGGCCAACGCCGTCCTCGTCACCTCCGACTACGAGGGCTTCGGCATGGTCTGCATCGAGGCTCTGGCCTGCGACGTGCCGATCCTCTCGACGCCGGTCGGGATCGCCCCCTTCGCCCTGGCGGGGGTGCCGGGGACGCTCTGCGCTCCCTTCGAGCTCGGTACCTGGAGCGCTGCGCTCCGTCCCCACCTGGACGCCCCCGACCCCCGCGTGGAGGGCGCGGCCCGGGCCGCGGCGCTGTCCGCGGGCCGAATGGCCGAGCGGACGATCGAGGCCTACCGCGACGTTCTCGCTGCCGCGTAATAGATTGACGCTCGGATGAGCGAGGAACGGCGCGACCCCGGCGGCGAGGGCCTGAGCGCACAGGTCGAGGCGGCCGAGCGCCGTCTGCGCGAGGCGGCCGAGGCCGCCGCCGCCGCCGAAGAGCGCGCCGCCGCCGAGATCAAGGCGCTCGAAGCCGACCTGGAGCAGGAGCGACAGAAGACGGCCGAAGAGCTGGAGAGGCAGCGCCGGGCACAGGCGGAGGAGTTCGAGCGGCTGCGGCGCAACCACGACGAGGAGCTGCGCCGCGAGCGCGGCGCCAGGGAGCGGGCCATCGCCGCCGCCGAGGCTCGGCTGGCCGAGATCGAGGCGCAGGCGGAGCAGGCCGCGAAGCGGGTCGAAGCGGCCGAGCAGCGGGCAGCCGCGGCCGAGGGCACGAACTCCGACGCGGAGGCCCGGGCTCGCGAGGCGGCAGCGGCCTGGCTGCGCGGTCAGGTCGAGGCGATCCGGCGGGAAACGGAGAGGCGATAGCGGCGATCGCCGAGTGCGACGTCGCCGTCGTCGGTGGCGGCGCTGCCGGGCTGTGGACCGCGTTGCGCGCCGCCGAGCTCGGCGGCGCGGTCTGCCTGGTCTCCCGCACGCCGCTCTCGCAGAGCGCCAGCT
>DASVWY010000268.1:0-4010 GCA_036392975.1 Solirubrobacterales bacterium
CCCACCTCCAGGACCCGCTCCCCGCCCTCGAGCCGCAACGCCTGGCAGATCGCGGCGACGATCCAGGGCTGGGAGATCGTCTGGTTCTCGCCGATCGGCAGTGCCGAGTCCGCGTAGGAGCGGGTGCGATAGGTCTCCGGGACGAAGACCTCGCGCGGGACCTCGCCCATCGCCCGCAGCACGCGCTCGTCGACGATCTCGCGACGGCGCAGCTGGCGCTCGACCATCGACGCGCGCAGAGCCGCGAAATCGGGCACGTCAAAAAATGTAATTCCGGAGCTTCGCCGGAGCCAAGACCGCGACCTTGCCGCGTCCGGGGCGAACGACGCCGGCCCGCTCGAGGTCGGCAAGGAAGCGGCTGACGCTCTCCCGCGAGGTGCCGGCCAGCTGGGCCAGATCGGCCTGGTTCATCCGGATCGTCACCTCGCCCCCTTCCCCGGCCTGCGGTGCCTCTTCGGCGACCAGCTGGGAGAGCACGCCGGCGACCCTGCTCGGCACCGTCTGGAACGACTGGCGCGAGATCCGCTCGTTGGCGGCGCGCAGCCGCCGCACCAAGGCCCCGATCAGCTTCACCGTGATCTCGGGGTGACGGGACAGCAGGCCCCGCACCTCGCCGGCCGGCAGCGCCAGCAGCTCGCCGTCGCCGAGCGCTTCGACGCTGGCCGAACGGACCTCGCCGTCGAGCATCGCCAGCTCGCCGAAGATGTCGCCAGGCCCGAGCGTGGCCAGCGTGATCGCCCGTCCGTCGGAGTGCTCGCGGGTGACCCGGAAGCTGCCGGAGCGGACGATGTAACAGGCGTCGGAATGGTCGCCCTCGTGGAAGACCCGCGTCGCGGCGGGAAAGGAGCGCGGCACCGCCACCCGCGAGAAGCTCTCCAACTCGTCCTGCTCGAGGTCGGCGAAGAGCGGGACGCTGCGCAGCAGCTCGACCGGGCCCTGGTTCTCGTCCCTTCGCTCGGCCATAAAGGGATTATCGCGCCAAGCGGCTTTTCAGCCGTTCAAGGGGGGAGAGAACCGGCCGCTGAGCCCTTAAGGCAGGATGACACGACGAACCGCTGTAGACGAATGTGTAGACTGGGCACATGGCCGTAGTCGAGACCACCACGATCCGCGTCAGACGCAGCACGCAGCGCCGCCTGGCCGAAGAGGCGGAGCGTGCGGGGACCAGCGTGGTTGAGGTGCTCGAGGCGGCCGTGGACCTGTTGGAGGAGCAGCGGCTTCTGGCCTCGATGGACGCGTCCTATCGCAAGCATGGGGACGAGATCCGCGAGGAAATGAAGATCTGGGACGCAACGCTCCTCGACGGGTTGTCCGATGTCGACTGAGGGCGCGGCAGTCAAGCGAGGGGAGGTCTACATGGTGGACCTCGACCCGGTAGTCGGACACGAGCAGGGCGGACGGCGGCCTTTTCTTCTGGTCTCGATCAACCCGATGAATAACTCTGCGGCTCGGATGGCGATCGGAGTTCCTCTGACGACAACCGACAGGGGCAGCGAGCTGCATGTCCGGCTCGACCCTCCAGAAGGCGGTCTGAGCAGAATCAGCTTCGTGATGCCGGAGATGGTCCGCTCGATCTCGATGGACCGCCTACGGCGGAGACTCGGCTTCGCCTCCCCGGACACCCTCGAAGCCGTTTCCAAGCGCGTCGGCATCCTGATCGGGCTCAGTCGCACTCGTTGACGGCACCCAGCGAGGGCTCCGCCTCAGCGGGCCGAGGCCGTCAGCTTGCGCGGGCCGCGGCTGAAGCCGGCGCTGAGCAGGGCGTCCTCGTGGCCGGATCCGATCACCGGCTCGCCGTCGAGCTTCTCGATCCCGAGCTTCGGCAGGCGGCCGGCGGATACGGCGTCGGCGAGGGCGGTCGCGGCGGCGGCCAGCTCGGCGCCGTCGAGTTCGACCAGGCGGAGGATGCTGCGGCCACCGCGCTCTACATATAGGAGCGGCTCGCCGTCGCGCAGGAGGACGTGGGCGCCGGGAGCGCGGGCGGGGCGGCGCCCCGAGGGCGGTTTCGGCCAGGGCAGGGCGGCGCCGTAGGGGTTGGCCGGATCGGTGGCGGCGAGCAGCTGGAAGGAGCCGTCGGGCTCGGGCAGCGAGCGCAGGCGCTCCACCGCGCCGGCGAGTGCGAACTGCGCCCCGCCCAGGCCCTCGACGAAGTAGCCGCGGCGGGCGGAGCCGAGCAGCTCCAGGTTGCCGAGCTCGGCGTAGAGGGTCGCGAAGCCGCCGGGGACACCCTCGGCGAGGACCGTCTCGCGGGTGACGATTCCGTAGCGCTCCAGCATCAGCTCGGCCTGGGCTCGCAGTCGCGGGCCGGTGGCGGGAGCGCCCTCGAACAGGGGCGCGGTCAATGACCAGCGCCCCTGGACCGCGGCGCCGGCGCCGGAGCGGCGGCGGGCGAAGCGGCGGCCCTGTCGCTCGTGCGAGCCGACGGCGCGCAGGCGCGGCGCCCGCAGCGGCGCGAAGGCGTCGTTGGTCACCTCGCCCGACCAGGCCATGTCCCAGAGCGCGTTATGGAGTTCCTCGGCCGGGTAGTCGAGGTCCGCGAGCAGGTCGAGCCAGAAGGACGGGCCGGCGGCCAACCGCCCACGGATCGCGTCGTGCGGCTCGCCCTTGGCCTGCTCGAGCTTCGCGTTGGCGGCCGGCGGCCCGGCGAGGCGGACGTCCTCGCGGAAGTAGAGGGCGACGCGGCCGTCGTTGCGGCCGAGGGCGCCGGCGCCGACCCAGACCAGCTCGCCGCTGGTGCAGAGCTCGTCGAGCCAGCTCTGCGAGTAGGCGCCGAGGCGGCGCGGCAACACGTCTCCCTCCCACACCTTCGGCGTCAACGCCACGCCCTGCAGCGGCACCAGCGCGTCGCGCAGGCGATCCGGCCCGGCGCCGGCGGCGCGGTGGGCGTCGACGTTCTGCCAGCTCGGCAGGAAGCGGGCGAAGCGGTCGCGCGCCGCCGGCTCGACCTCGCGCCGCAGGTGGGCGAGGCTGGCCCGTCGCAGTCGTCGCAGCACGTCGGCGTCGCACCACTCGCGCTCGCTGCCGCCGGGCAGCAGCTCGCCGCGGACGAGGGCCCCTTCGCGCTCCAGCTCGCGCAGGGCCGGGGTCGGGTCGACGCCGTAGCGGCCGGCCAGCTGCGCGGTCGGGAAGGGGCCGTGGGTGCGGGCGTAGCGCCGCACCAGGGCGCGCATCGCGTCGGGGTGGTCCTCGAGGAAGGTCTCCGGCAGGCCGGGTGGCGGCGGCACCCCGAGCGCGTCGCGGTAGAGCCCGGCGTCCTCGCCGGCTATGTAGCGCTCCTCGCCCGCGATCCGCACCAGGGCTGCGCGGCGCTCGGCGACCAGCTTCTCCAGCATCGAGGCGGCCGAGTAGCCCTCGGCGACCCGCTCCGCGCACTCCTCGGCGCTGAGGTCGCCGACGTTGCGGAGGATCTGCTGCAGGGCGTCGCGGTCGCCGGCCAGCGCCGCCTCGGTCCGCTGCTGGAGCTGGGCTTCGACCTCCGCCAGCGCGCCGGGGTCGATCAGCTCGCGCAGCTCCTCCTGCCCGAGCAGCTCGCGCAGCAGGTCGCGGTCGAGGGCGAGGGCGGCGGCGCGCCGCTCGGCGTTCGGCGTGTCCCCCTCGTACATGTAGGTGGCGACGTAGTCGAAGAGCAGCGAGGAGGCGAAGGGGGAGGCGGTCGGCGTCTCGACCTCGACCAGGTCGAGCGCTCGCGAGTGCAGGTCGCGCGCCCGCCCGGCCTCGGTGCGGTGCTGCAGCTGCGCCTCGACCTCCTCCAGAGCCTCGGGGTCGATCAGCTCGCGCAGCTCCTCCTGGCCGAGGAGCTCGCGGAGCAGATCGCGATCGAGCGCGAGGGCGGCGGCGCGGCGCTCCGCGTTGGGCGTGTCGCCCTCGTACATGTAGGTGGCGACGTAGTCGAAGAGGAGCGAGGACGCGAACGGCGAGGCGGACACGGTCTCCACCTCGACGAGATCGAGCTCGCGGGTCTGGATGCCCTTGAGGATCCTGCGCAGCGCCGGCAGGTCGAAGACGTCCTG
>DASVWY010000269.1:0-2320 GCA_036392975.1 Solirubrobacterales bacterium
CTCCTGGAAGGCCCTGGTGGGATCGATCTCCGCGGTGGACTCGTGGCCCAGCACAGCGGCAACCCGAGAGAGGACAAGGTCAAGCACCGCCTGGCCTCGTTCTCTGTCAGAGAGTCCGGCGAGGTGCTGGAGGATGGCAGCGGATGCCGCCGCACGGCGCTGGGGAGCCCGAATGAGGCCCCGCAGGATCGGCGGCAGGACTCCGCTCGCGGCCAGGTCCCTGAGCCCGGCGCGGTTGGTGCGAATCGCCACCGTCAGGCCGCGCTCGCTGGCAAGCCCTTGGTCGAACAGCGCCAGGCCCTGCGTCGCGGAGAGGGCGGCGATGCCGCTTTGCTCCATCCGCTTCAGGTCGGCCTCGCCCAGAGCGTCGGTCATCCCGCTCGCGGTCTCCCACAGGCCCCAGGCGATCGAGGTCGCGGGCAGCCCTTCGACCTGGCGCCTCTGTACCAGCGCGTCGAGGAAGGTGTTGGCGGCGGCGTAGTTGCCCTGGCCCGGGCTGCCGAGGATGCCAGCGGCAGAGGAGAAGGCGACGAAGGCCTGCAGGTCTGCGTCCGCGGTCAGCTCGTGCAGGTGCCAGGCGGCATCGGCCTTGGGGGCGAAGACGCGCTCGATCTGCTCTGGGTCGAGTGACTCGATCGTCGCGTCGGCGAGCGTGCCGGCGGCGTGGACGATGGCGCCGAGGGGATGCTCGTCCTCGATCGAGTCGATCAGCCGCCCGAGCTGCTTGCGGCTCGAGGCGTCGCAGGCCTCGATCCGCACCTGGGCTCCGAGATCTTGGAGCTCCTTGCGAAGCTCCTTTGCACCTGGGGCCTCTTCGCCGCTGCGACTGATCAAGAGCAGGTGGCGGGCCCCGTGCTCTGCGACGAGGTGGCGGGCGATCAGCGAGCCGAGACCGCCGGTGGCGCCCGTTATGAGGACGGTGCGGTTGGGGTCGAGGGCGGGGCTCTCCTCGTCGAGCTGGGGAGCCGTCTGGCGGACGAGCCTCGGCGCCAGCGCCCTGCCCCCGCGCAGGGCGAGCTGGGACTCCTCGGCCTGGGCCAGAGCTTGGCCCAGGGCCTCGACCGAACCCTCGGTGCCGTCTGTGTCGATCAGGGCAAAGCGGCCGGGATGCTCGGATTGGGCAGAGCGCAGAAGGCCCCAGAGCGATGCCGCGGCCAGGTCCGGCGACTCCTCCTCCCCGGTGGCGACCGCAGAGGTGGTGAGGAAAGCCAGGCGCGAGCCGGCGAGGCTCTCGTGGGAGAGCCATTGCTGGGCTGCATCGAGGGCGCTCTCGGTCAGGGCCCGGGCGGCCTTGGCCTCTTGCTCGGAGGCCTTTGCCTTGGCTTTGAGGAGGACCGCATGCGGTGCCGGCTCCCCCGCCTCGATCGCCTGCGCGAGAGCGGCGATCGACTCGAAGGACCGAGCGCCATCCCGTTGGGGCTCGCCGACCGTGGCGATGGTCGGCACGTCCCCGCCAGAGCCGGTGGCGGCGGGATCGAAGCTCGCCAGCTCGACCTCGGCCCACTCGATCCCGAGCAGGCCCTCCTGGCGCGGCTTTGCACTCAGCTGCTCGGGTGAGATCGCTCGGGTGCGCAGAGCGCCGACGCTCGCGATCGGCTGGCCGGTCGGGTCTGAGAGATCGAGGGAGATCGCCTCGCCCTCACGGCGCAGGCGCACCCGCAGCTCGCTTGGGCCAGTTGCCTCGAGTCCGACTTCGCTCCAGGAGAACGGAAGGCTGACGCCCTTCTGCTCTGCCGTAAGCGTGGCGGCGTGCAGGGCCGAGTCCAGCAGCGCCGGGTGGATCGCAAAGCGCTCCGCTTCCTCGCGTTGGCCGTCTGCGAGCGAGACCTCGGCGAGGATCTCCTCACCGACGCGCCAGGCGGCGCTCAGGCCCTGGAAGGCGGGGCCGTATTGCAGGCCGGCGTCGGAGAGCCGTTCATAGAGGGAGTCGATCTGGATCGGCTCGGCGCCCGTCGGTGGCCACTCGCCCAACGGTTCGGGCGGGGCGGGGGCCGTCTCGCTCAGCGTCCCGCTTGCGTGCAGAGCCCACTCCGGGGCCTCCTCCGTGCCGAGGTCCTCGGAGTGGGAGTGGATCGCGATCTGGCGCTGGCCCGTCTCGTCCGGCGCCTCGACCGAGACCTGGATCTGGACCGCGCCTGCCTCGGGCAGGATCAGCGGCGCCTGCAAGGTCAGCTCCGCGACCCCCTCGGCGCCGGTGCGCTCGGCCGCGTGCAGTGCCAGCTCCAGGAAGGCGGTGCCGGGGAGCAGGACGGTGTCCATCACCGCGTGGTCGGTGAGCCAGGGGTGGGTGGCGAGCGAGAGGCGGCCGGTCAGCAGCAGG
>DASVWY010000270.1:0-3404 GCA_036392975.1 Solirubrobacterales bacterium
GGAGCCGCCCGCCAAGCCGGGCGCCCCGTCCGAGCCCACGGGTGCCGAGGAGAGGACGGCGAGGAAAGCGGCGCCCGCCCCCGCAGCGAGGGGTGCCGCCGCGACGGTCGACGGACAGGCCGATTCCGGGCCGGCCGATCCGGGCAGCTCGAGCCCGCCCGCTTCGGAATCCCCGGCTCCCCCAAGCGAGGGCGCGGTCCTGGTGACCGGTACCGCGCCAGCTCCAACCCGCCCGCGGCGCAAGCAGCCCGTCGACGCCCCACCCGCAGCCGAAAGTCCCGGGACCGCCGCGGCGCCGGTTGCACCGGCGCCCGTGGAACCGACTGCAACGTCGAGCGAAGTGCCGGCAGCGGCTCCCGAAGCCGCGCCGGAAGCGCCGCCTCCCACCCATCCTGGCAACGGCAACGCCTACGGAAAAGGCAACGGCAAAGGCGTGGGCAGCACCGTCGGCCCTCCGGGGCATTCCTCGAGCGAGCACGGCCAGGACCACGCGGACGAGTAGCCCCCGGCGGGCGATCTAAACTCGGCCGATGGCCGAGGAGATGGGCTCGCTCTACCTGATTGCCGGCACCGACCAGGCGAAGATCGACGCGACCCGGGCCAGGCTCAGGGCGCGTGCCGAGCGGGACGGAGGCGGCGCCTCGCTGCACGTGTTCGAGCCCAGCGAAGGCCGGGGCGCGCCCGATCACGAGGCGCTGCTCCAGGCGATCCCGGCGATGTCGCTGACGGAGTCGCGCCGCTACCTGTTGGCCGACGGCGTCGAGCGCTGGCGCGATCGCCAGCTGGAGGCGATCGTCGCGGCGATCGCCGAACTTCCCCCCGATCTCACCGTGGTGCTGATTGCGAGAGCGAAGGCGCCGGCCAAGCTCGTCCGCGCGGTCAAAGCAGCCAAGGGCGAGGTGCACGAGTTCGAGGCGCCGAAGGCGCGCGACATGCCGCGGGCCCTGGTCGGCGACGCCAAGCGGCTCGGTTTCGCGCTCGAGCCGGCGGCAGCCCGTCTCCTGGTCGAGCGGATGGGAGCCAATCCGGTCCGTCTCCAGCGCGAGCTGGAGCGACTCGCCCTCTGGGCGGGAGAGAACGGCTCGGTCTCCGCCGCAGACCTCGAGGCGATGATCGCCGACACCTCCGAAGCCGCTGTCTGGGCTCTCGCGGACGCCCTGCTGGAGCGCGATCCGGTCAAGGCGCTGCGGATCGGCGAGCGCCTGATCGCGCAGGGCGAGAACGTGACCGGGCTGATCTACGGCCTCGCCTCGCGACTGCGCAACGCCTGTGCGGCGGCGGCGCAGCTGGAGCAGGGGGTGCCGCCGAAGCAGGTCGAGTCGAGCCTCTCCATGCACCCCTACGCGGCGAAGCAGCTCGTCGCCCGGCTCCAGAACGCCAGCGTCGACGATCTGCGGGACGCGACGATCGCCCTGGCCGACCTCGAGGTCTGGTGCCGAGGAGGGGCCGACTACGGCGAGGAGTTGGCGCTGACGCTGGCGCTCCAGTCGATGGCTGGCGCCGCGGCCTGACTACTTCGTCGCCGCTGAGGCGACCCGAGCGGCGCGGGACTTCTTGCGGGCGCCGGTGTTCTTGTGCATGGCGCCCTTCTGAATAGCCTTGTCGATGCGCGAGACGAGGGCGCGGTGCTCGGCTTCGATCGCCGCGCTGTCACCGCCCTCGACGGCGGTCTCGAGGCGCCGGAAGTAGGTCTTCACGGTGCTGGTCAGCAACCGGTTCTCGGTCCGCTCCCGCTCGCTGCGCAGTATCCGCTTCTTCTGTGAGGCTATGTTGGCCATGTTTCGGGCGGCCGACTATACCGAGTGAGATCGAGCTTGGAGACCCCCGAGGCGCCGCAGGAACCGGCCCAGCGCGGGCGGCTCGCCCGCTCGACCGCTTTCTTCTCGATCGCCACGGCCGCCTCGCGCGTCGCCGGCCTCGGCCGTGAGATCGTCGCCGCCGGCTACTACGGGGTGAGCGGGCCGATGTCGGCCTTCACGATCGCCTTCCAGGTCCCGAACCTGGTTCGCGCCCTGTTCGCCGACGCGGCGCTGCAGCCGGCCTTCGTGCCGATCTTCACCGAGCAGCTGGAGAAGAAGAACTACCGCGAGGCGTTCCGGCTCGCCTCGACGCTGCTGCTGCTGGTCACTCTCGTGCTCGGCGCGATCACGGCCCTCTTCGTGCTGGTGGCGCCGTTGCTGATTCCGTTCGTCGCCCCCGGCTTCGAGGGGACGATCCTCGACCTGACGGTCACCCTCTCGCAGGTCCTCTTTCCGATCCTCGTCCTGCTCGGCATCAGCGGCGTCGTCGTCGGCATCCTCAACAGCTATGACCGCTTCGGCGCCTTCGCGATCGCGCCGCTCTTCTGGAACCTGACGATCATCCTGCTGCTGGTCGTGCTGGCGCCGATGTTCGAGGGCCAGGACCGCATCTACGCCTACGCGATCGGGATCCTCGCCGGCACCCTCGTGCAGTTGCTGATCCCCGTCTTCGACCTCCGCAACACCCCCTTCAAGTTTGGCTGGAGCTTCGATTGGCGCAACCGCGACCTGCGACGGGTGCTGCTGCTGATGCTGCCGGTGACGCTCAGCCTCGGCCTGATCAACTTCAACCTGATCGTCAACAGCCTCTTCGGGACGCTGGTCAGCGAGCAGGCACCGGCGGCGATCGACAAGGCGTTCCGCATCTACCAGCTGCCGCAGGGGATCTTCTCGGTCGCGATCGCCACCGTGCTCTTCCCGACCCTGGCGCGCTTCGCAACCCGCGGGGATCACGACAGCCTGCGGGCGACGATGGCGAACGGGATGCGCCAGATCCTCTTCGTCCTGTTGCCGGCGACCGCCGCCGTGCTGGTCCTCTCCGAGCCGATGATCCGGCTCGTCTACCAGCGCGGCGAGTTCACGCCCGACCAGACGACGCTGGTCGCCACCGCCCTCTTCTGGTTCGCCTTCTCGCTCCCGACCAACGGCCTCTTCCTGCTCCTCACCCGTACCTTCTTCAGCTTGCAGCGGCCCTGGATACCGACCACGATCGCCGCCATCAACCTTGTCATCACGGCGCTCGGAGCACTTGCCCTCTACCACCTCGGCGTCGGCGGCATCGTCGCCGCCACCGCGATCGCGACGGCGGTCACGGTCGCCGCTCAGTGCGTGATCCTGCGCCGCCTCCTCGGCGGCCTCGAGCTGGGCCGGCTGCTCGACGCCAGCCTGCGGATCGCCCTCGCCTCGGCGGCGCTGGCGGCCGTCAGCTTCGGGATCTGGGAGATCCTCGACGACGCTCTCGGTCGCGGCCTGCTCGGCCAGCTCGCTTCGCTCGGCACCGCGCTCGGCGTCGGTGGTCTGGTCTACCTCGGCGCCGCCAAGCTGCTGAGGATCGCCGAGCTGGACCAGGTAATGCGTCTGGTCCGGCGCACCTAGATGCTCGAC
>DASVWY010000271.1:0-7763 GCA_036392975.1 Solirubrobacterales bacterium
GTGCAGCAACTGCAGTGAGGACCGGCGCGGTCAGGTTCGCTACGACGGTTGGCGCTAGCTCGGGCAGGCCGGCGCGCAGATTGGTGCACTCGAAACCCGCCGTGACTCCGTTGGACTGCGCGTTGGCGGCCGCCGCTTCCACTGCCGCTTGCTCGTGGTCGTAGCCGTGGACCGGGGCCCAGCCTAGCTTGGCGGCGGCGATCGCGAGGACTCCGGAGCCGGTCCCCAGGTCGGCCAGCGCGCCGTTTGCCTCCCCCGCCTCGGCCAGCTCGAGCAGCAGCTCCAGGCAGAGCCGGGTCGTCGGGTGGGCGCCGGTGCCGAACGCCTGCCCGGGGTCGACCACGAGATCGATCGCGTCCTCGCGCGCGGCCTCCCAGGACGGTCGCAGCCAGAGCCGGCCGCCGATGAGCAGCGGCTTGTGGAAGTCCTGCCAGCGGTCGGCCCAATCGTCCGGCACCTCGGTGGCGACCACCTCGACCAGGCCCTCCCCGGCGGCGGCGACCACCTCACCCAGCTCGGGCAGCTCGCCCTCGCCGCCGTAGATCGCGTACTCGACGTAGTCGCGCCCCCGCTCCTCCTCGACACCGTTCGGCGCCAACACGACCAGCTCGGCCAGGACGAGCTCCGCCTGCTCGGGCGCGCAGCGGACGGCGAGGCGGATCAACCGAAGGCCCGGCGGACCCGGGAGAAGAAGCTGCCCTCGCCGCGTCCGGCGCGGAGGTTCTGGGGCCCAAGGGTCTCCCCCAACTTCGCGGCCAGCTCCCGCTGCTCCTCGGAAAGATCGGTCGGGACGATGACCTGCACGGCGATGACCAGGTCGCCGGGGGGACCGCCGTTGGAGCCGGGCATCCCGTGCCCGCGCAGGGCGTACTGGGCGCCGTGCTGGGTGCCCGCCGGCAACTCGATCTCCCGTTCGCCCTCGTGGCTGGGGATCCTCACCTTTGCCCCCAGCATCGCGTCGACTGCCGAGATTTCCACCCGGTGGATCAGGTCCTGACCCCGCATCGGTCCGCGCCGGACCTCGAACCCGAAGCCACCGCCGAAGAAAGCCTGGAAGATCTCGTCGACCGAGCCGAAGCCGGCGCCCTCCGGGAAGGCGCCGCCGCGCAAGCCCTCGTGGCCGTAGGCGTCGTAGGTGCGGCGCCGCTCGGGATCGGAGAGCACCTCATAGGCTTCGGCCGCGGCCTTGAACTTCTCCTCCGCCTCCGGGTCGTGGTCGTTGACGTCGGGGTGCAGCTCGCGGGCGAGGCGCCGAAAGGCCCGCTTCACGTCGGCCGGCGAGGCGTCGCGAGCGACGCCGAGGGTCTCGTAGTAGTCGGCTGGCATTCGTCGGGCTCAGATCAGCCGTAGACCGACTCGCAGTAGCGCGACAGCTCGCGGGCGGCGGCGCGAACCGAGGCGATCGCGGTCGCGTAGTCCATCCGCAGCGGGCCGACCACCCCGACCGAGCCAAGGTTGCGGTGAGCGAGCCCGTAGTTGGCGCCGACGACGCTGACCGAACGCAGCTCCGGCTGCGGGTTCTCGCCGCCGATCCAGAGGAAGACCGAGCGCTCCTCCAGCGCCGAGCGCAGCATCCCGAGAACGCTCGCGCGCTGCTCCAGGGCGGTCATCAGCCGGTCCGCCCGCGGCAGGTCGTCGAGGTGGGCTTCGGAGAGCAGGCGCGAAGCCCCCTCCATGTAGAGGGTGTCGCCGGCCTCCTGCTCGAGATCGGTGAAGGCCGGCCGGAGGGTGGCGACGAAGCGCGACTCGGCCGGGCCCAGCTCGGGATCGGCGAGGCGGTTGGCGATCATCCGCGCCCCCACGCCCATTCCCGTCAGCGACTCGTTCAGGTAGCTCGCGGCCCACTCGACCAAGCCTGGATCGACCGGCTCGTCGAAGTCGAAGACGCGCTTGGCGATCGCGCCGCTGGAGGCGATCGCGATCGCCATCACCCTGGTCGGCTGCAGCATCAACACCTCGACCCGGTGGATCGTGGCGGAGGCCAGCGGCGGCGCCGTCGCCAGGGCCATCAAGTCGGTGACCTGGGCGAGCGCGGTCGTCGTCTCCCGCATCGCCGCGTCGATCTCGCGCCGCAGCCGCGACAGCTCCAGCTCGACCTGAGCGTTCGCCGCGGGCACACCGGCCTCGATCAACCGGTCCACGTAGTAGCGGTAGCCAACCTCGGTCGGCACCCGCCCCGCCGAGGTATGCGGATGCGTCAAGTACCCGGCCGCCTCCAACCCCGCCAGCTCCGCCCGCACAGTAGAAGCCCCCCACTCGATCTCGGACTGCTCGGCCACGGCCTTGGACGCCACCGGCTTGCCTGAGCCGAGATACGCATCGACTACCTGCCTCAGGATCAGCTCTTGCCTCTCAGAGAGCATGTCCCAGAGTCTAGAAGTCAGCCGATACGGTGCCTCCCGCGGGTGGCGCGGTGGCGGGGGTCCCCCATAGCGGAGGGCGCCGCGAAGCGGCGTCCGAGCATATGGGGGAGGGCCGCCGCGACAGGACCCGCGGGTCGCCCGCTACAACTCGACTTCCGCCTCTGCGTTCTTGATCGTCTCGCTCTCGCCCTGCGCAGCGACAACGTCGATCGTCGCCGTGCCATCCCCAACCGACTTGACCGTGCCGGTGACGGCGATCTCGGTCTCCGGGGCACCCATGCCGCGAAACTCGACCGAGAGCCGCTTCAGCGAGCGCGGGTCGCCGCCAGCCGCCTCGGTGGCGGCGCGCGCGACCAGGCCCATCATGTAGAGGCCATGGAGGATCGTGTTCGGCAGGCCGACCGCCTTGGCGAACTCGGGGTCGATGTGGATCGGATTGAAGTCACCCGAGGCGCCCGCGTAGCGGTGCGGCGTGTACTTGTCGGGGGTAACGCGCAGCTCGGCGATCTGGTCGCCCGCGTTCAGCTCGGCCATCTCATACCCCCCTGACGATGTTGGTCCAGGTGCCGCGCACGACCTCGGCCCCGTCCTGGTTGACCGAGACCGTCTCGAAGACGTAGAAGCCGTTGTTGGGCTTGCCGTCCTTGCCCTCTTTTTCGAAGATTTTCAAGCACTTGGCCGTGGTCGAGATCTCGTCGCCCGAGCAGGCCGGCTCGCCCCACTCGAACTGCTGGCCGCCGTGCACCATCGTCGCGAAGTTCATCCCCACCTCGGGGTCGAACATCGCCGGCGCCAGCGCCGGGGCGCTGTAGACGACGCAGAACATCGGCGGCGCGACGACGTCGCGGTAGCCAGCCGCCTTGGCGGCCTCGCGATCGAGATGGACCGGGTTGTCGAGCCCGACCACCGCCGCGTACTCCCTGATCTTCTCCTTGCCCACCTCGTAGGTCGTGGTGGGCCATTCCTTGCCAATCGCATCGGTCTTGATAGCCATGGGCGGGCAGTCTATTGGCCGCGCGGCCAGTCGGACGGGTCGCTACTCGTCGATCTCGAGGACGGCCAGGAACGCCTCCTGGGGGACCTCGACCCGGCCGACCTGCTTCATCCGCTTCTTGCCCGCTTTCTGCTTCTTCAGCAGCTTCTGCTTGCGGGTGACGTCGCCGCCGTAGAGCTTCGCGGTGACGTCCTTGCGCAGCGCCTTGACCGTCTCGCGGGCGAGGATGCGGGAGCCGACCGCGGCCTGCACCGGAACGTCGAAGAGCTGCCGGGGGATCGTCTTGCGCAGCCGCTCGACCAGGCGCTTGCCCTGCTCGTAGGCGAAGTCGCGGTGGACGATGATCGAGAGCGCGTCGACCTTCTCGCCGGCCAGGAGGATGTCGACTTTGACCAGGTCGGAGGCCTGGTTGCCGATCGGCTCGTAGTCGAGCGAGGCGTAGCCGCGGGTCGAGGACTTCAGCAGGTCGAAGAAGTCGAGGACGATCTCGGCCAGCGGCAGGTCGTAACGGATCTGCACCCGCTGCGGGCTCAGGTAGTGCATGTCGACGTGAGTGCCGCGACGACCCTGGCAAAGCTCCATCACCGCCCCGACCTGCTCGGACGGAGCAATGATCGTGGCGCGGATGTAGGGCTCTTCGATCGTCTCGATCGAGGCCGGATCGGGCAGCTGGGTGGGGCTGTTCACCTCGACCCTCTCGCCGCCGATCAGGTGGACCTCGTAGCGCACGTTGGGCGTCGTCGCCAGCAGCTCCAGACCGTACTCGCGCTCCAGCCGCTCGCGCACGATCTCCATGTGGAGCAACCCGAGGAAACCGGCGCGGAAGCCGAACCCGAGCGCCTCGGAGGTCTCCGGCTCCCAGGAAAGGGCCGCGTCGTTGAGGGCCAGCTTCTCGAGCGCGTCGCGCAGGTCTTCGTAGCGATCGGTGTCGATCGGGAAGAGCCCGCAGAAGACCATCGGCCGGACCTCGCGGTAGCCCTCGAGCGGCCCCGATGCCGGGTTGGCCTCCGCCGTAAGCGTGTCGCCGACCCGCAGCTTGGCGACGTCCTTGATGCCGGTGATCAGGTAGCCGACGTCGCCCGCCTCCATCCCCTCCACCCCGGTCATCGCCGGCCGGAAGAAGCCGATGTCGTCGATGTCGGCCTCGGTGCCGTTCTGCATCGCGACGATCCTCTCTCCCTTGCGGAAGGCGCCGTCGACCATCCGTACGTAGGCGACGACGCCGCGGTACTGGTCGAACTCGGAGTCGAAGATCAGCGCCCGGGTGGGCGCGGCTCGCTTGCCGCGGGGTGGCGGCACGCGGGCGACGATCGCCTCCAGCACGTCGACAACCCCCTCTCCCGTCTTGGCCGAGATCGGCAGCGCTTCGCCGGGATCGCCACCAAGCAGGTCGGCGATTTCGGCCGAGACGCGGTCCGGCTCCGCCCCGGGCAGGTCGACCTTGTTCATCACCGGGATCAGCTCCAGTCCGTTCTCGATCGCCAGGTAGGTGTTGGCGACGGTCTGTGCCTCGACCCCCTGGGCGGCGTCGACGACCAGCAGCGCCCCCTCGCAGGCGGCAAGGCTGCGCGAGACCTCATAGGAGAAGTCAACGTGGCCGGGCGTGTCGATCAGGTGCAGGTGGTACGTCTGCCCGTCGGAGGCCTCGTACTCGACCCGCACGGCCTGCGCCTTGATCGTGATCCCGCGCTCGCGCTCGAGGTCCATCGAGTCGAGCACCTGCGCGCGCATTTTCTTCGGGTCGACGGCGCCGGTGATCTCGAGGATCCGGTCGGCCAGGGTCGACTTGCCGTGGTCTATGTGGGCGATGATCGAGAAGTTGCGGATGCGGTCCATCGGGAGGCGGAGTATGGCGTTCCGGCGCGCGAGGAACGCCTTGCCTACACGCCTATGGATCGAGCCTCGTCCTCAGCTGTCGCATCTTGGAACAGGGCGAGATAAGGCTCGTAGCGGAACACGCGAGAGCGTTTCTGGCCCGTGATCTCACGCAACAGGCCCATGGCCTCGAAACTGGACACGAGCCTGCTTGCGGTCGGAAAGGTCGATTCGATCAAGGACGCAACGAGATTGATGTTGACCAGGGGACGCTGAAACAGCTGCGAGAGGAGCTTCAGTCCGTTCGGCCCGAGGTTGTTCTGGATGATCATCCCGCGATGCTCTTCCCGAAGCTCGAAGAGCTGCTCCGCCGTCTTGGTCGCTTCCCGAGCGGTTTGGAGCACGCCCTCCAGGAAGAATCGGATCCATCCCTCCCAGTCCCCTCGTTGGCGCACCGCCATCAGGCGGTCGTAGTACTCGGTCCGGTGAAGCTTGAAGAAATGGCTCAGATAAAGCAGGGGCTGGCGGAGCATTCCTCGATGGACCAGGAGGAAGGTGTTGAGAAGCCGCCCGACCCGTCCGTTGCCGTCGAGGAAAGGGTGGATGGTCTCGAACTGAGCGTGAGCTAGACCCACGGCGATCAAGGTCGGGTAGTGGCCGTCGTCGTGGAGGAAGCTCTCGAAGCTGTGCAGCGCATCCCTCATGTCCGGGACCGGCGGCGGAACGAAGGTCGCCTGCGCCAAGCTTGCCCCGGCGGGGCCGATCCAGTTCTGAGCGCGCCGAAACTCGCCCGGGGTCGCGATCGAGCCGCGGTTTATTATAGGGATCGGGGATTGGCTTTAATAACTCCAGCGTTGGCTGCCGATGCTAAGCCTCGCTTTAGTAGCTCTGAGACGAACACGCTCTTATTGATGCGAATCGCGGATTCGTTCAAGAGCGACACCGAGCTCGGCTCGGTCGACCGGTCAGGCGAAAGACGACGGTCGGTGGCTCGCGAACGAGGACTTCTGCTCCGGCGCCTTCGGTCCAAGCGACGCTGCGCGGAAAGGGGGGTTTGTCCGGCTCCACGCGATCGAAGGAGGCGACCACGTAGTCGAAATCGCCCGCATCGAGGAGCTGGCGCCATTGAAGGCAGGTGGTGGGAGGGACGAAGCCGCCGTGGGGTCGCTCGATGCCGACGAATTGGACGTGATTCGAGAGGTCGGTGCCGAAGAGCGGGTACTGGCGCGTGCTGGTGGTGGCGATGCGGCTGTCGGATACCTCGCGGGACCAGGCGAAGGCGGCGTTGAGGCCGGGGGCGGCGAATGAGGGGTCGGCGTAGCGGTTCTCCAGGTAGTGGCGCTGGACCGGGTAGCCGATCGCGATCGCGGCCAGTCCGACCAGGGCGCCGGCGATAAGCGGCCCGCGGGTCCTGTCGCGGCGGCCCTCCCCCATGTGCTCGGATGCGCTTCGCGCCCCCTCCGCCATGGGGGACCCCCGCCACCGCGCCACCCGCGGGAGAAGCGCCGCGGGAAGGACGGTCAGACCGAGAATCAGTGCGGGAGTGAGGTAGCGCAGGCCGGACTCGAAGCCGCGGGGCATTCCCTCCGGCCCCGAAGCAGAGGTCGGCGCGAGGAGCCAGGCGAGAGCGGTGGCGAGGCCGGCTGCGGCCACCACGCGAAGAGTCGGGCTGGCGCCGCGACCGAGGGAGATCAGGAGGCCGCCGAGCCCGAGGGCGAGCAGGAGCGGCCAGAGGGCCCAGAGGCCGTCGTGGAGGCCGGGCAGGAACCAGTCCGACCAGACCCCGCCGTCGAAGAGGTAACCGAGAACGCTGTGGCCTTCCCGTCCGCCGAGCGGCTGATCGGGCGCCGGCAACGAGATCGGGCCGAGGCTGTCGAACCAGGGCAGCGGATTGCCGCTGTGGACGAGGTTGCGCAGGTACCAGTAGCCGCCCCCGGCCAGGGCAGCCACGCCGGTGACGAGGAGCGCCCGCCAGCGCGCCCCGGGCGCGACCAGCGCAAGCCCAAGCACCAAGACAGCAGCAGGTAGGAGGAAGTTGAGCTTGGCCCCAGCCGCCAGCCCTGCTGCGAGGCCGACGACGATCAATGCGTTCGTACTTTCTCCTGGCATACGGGCAGAACCGCGAACGGAGCGATCGCGAGCTGCCGCTAGCGCGTTCAGCGCAATAGCGACGGCAGCGAGCAGGAAGAACGTCCCGACGATGTCGTTGCGTGCCTCCCCTGCCTGATCAGCGAAGGCGGGAACGCTGAGTGCGATCGCCCCAAGGGCAAGCGACCAGGGGGCGACTCCGTGAGGCTGGCCGATGCACCAGCAGGCGACGAGGCACCCAGCAAACCAGCCAAGGTTGAGCAGCGGCGAGAGGACATCGCGATCGAATGCGAGCATCCCGATGCCATGGAACAGCTCTGAATTAGCTGGGTAGAACCAGGCCAGGAACTGCGGCGCGATGAAATGCAAGCTCCACGTGTCCCCGCTCTGGAAGAACCCCGCCGCGAACGGGCCGTGGTACCAGGTCGAATCGAAGCCGGTCATCCCAGTCGACAGCTTCGGCTTCACATCGAGACCGAACTTGACAACGGCAACGGCCGCGA
>DASVWY010000272.1:0-7570 GCA_036392975.1 Solirubrobacterales bacterium
TGCCAGGCGAAGCGCACCACCGCCCGCACCAGGAAGGTGCCGATCAACGCCACGGCGGCGAGCAGGATCGCGCTGCCGGCGGCGAGCGGCCCCGCCGGGCTGAGGGCGAGCAGGCCGTCGAGGGCCAGCGTTCCAAAGGCGCTGGCGGAGGTCAGCGCCGGCAGCTCGTCGACGGTGCTGTGGCGGATCCGTCGGTGGTCGTTGTCGTAGAGGCCGTGGAGCTTCAGGACCAGGATCCAGATCGGGCTGAACAACGTCGCCCAGAAAAGGGCGGCGATGTCGGTTGCGGTGGTTGAGGCGGTGACGATGAAGAGGGCGGCGATCAGCGCCATCCAGTCGCCGCTGGCGAGGAGGCGGCGAAGGAGGCCACCGCGGCGGCGGGCGCCGCTGGCTCCGGTCAGCCCCAACCTGACCGCAAAGGCGCTCGTGCGGGGCTTCGGTTGCCGCTCCGGGAGGCGCGGAAGCGGCGAGGACCGGGGCGGAGCTTCCTGAGCGTTGTGGGTCATTCGGCGCTCACCTGCACTCTCGGCTCGAGGGGGTTCAGCTGCCGCGCTCGTTCGAGATCGGCTTCGGCCCCACTGATGTCGCCGGCCTCTTCCCTTACCCCGGAACGGAGGTAATAGAGCTGCCAGTTGCGCTCTTCGCGGTCGATCGCCTGGGTCAGTCGCGCCGCGGCGGTCGGGTAGTCGCCCTGGAAGTCGGCGATCAGTCCGAGCTGGACGTAGGGAGAGGCTGCCCAGGGCTCGATCGAACGGGCGGTGTCCGCGTGGCTGAGGGCGGAGGCGATGTCTCCCTCGGCGGCGGCGCTCTGACTGGCCTTGATCTCACGCTCGACCAGCAACGGGCCGACCAGCGCCAGCATCGCGACCCAGGCCACGGCAAGCCCGGCAAACGCCAGTCCATATCGTCCTTCGGCGGTCCTCACGGCGGCCCCTCGCGATCGCGGTGCGAGCTGAGCGCATCTCGCACTTACAAGGACACCGGCGGCGAGGAAGAAGATCGCCTCGATGCCGGCCAGCTCCCAGAACCAGTCGAGGGCCGCGCCGACGGCCAGCGCCACGACCACCGCCAGCAGGACGGCGTTGCGTTCGCGCTCTTGCCCGCCGTTCGCCGATCTCCAGGCCGCGAATCCCCAGCCGAGGATTCCCGCGACCAGGGCCAGGACCAGCAGGCCTCCGAAGAAGCCGAGCTCGGCAAAGGCCTCCAGATAGAGCGAGTGGGCGTCGTGGATGGCCATCTCGATCGAGCGCTCCTGCTCCCAGGAGAACTGGTAGGCGCCGGCCCCCTGGCCCTTGAGCGGGTCCTCGCCGAAGGCGTCGAGTCCAACCCGCCAGAAGTCGTGCCGGCCCGCGCCCGAGAGCTCGGCGAAATGCCGCTCCGGAGTTCCGTGGGGAAAGTAGACGTCGGGACTCGAAAACTGATCCCAGGCACGCCCCCCCGCGGCGATCGCAACGATGACCGCGGCCAGCACCAAGGTCAGGGCGATGCCTCCGAGCAGGGCCGGATGGCGAGAAGCGGCCAGCGCCCGCCGCACCATCTGTCCCTCGCGCCGCTCGGCCTTCCGTACGAGCCAGAAGGCGAGCAGCGTCAGCGCGGTGCCGGCGAGCAGGACCAGCAGCACCGTCACTCCCTGGTCCACGGCCGCCTGGTTGGCGAGGTTGTCGGCGAGATCGCGGCGATCCTGCGTGGCGAGGACCGCCGGCGCCACCCCGGCCGCCGCGGCCGCGAGCGTTCCCAGCAGCCAGAAGCGGTCCCGGGACAGAGCCAGGAGGCAGCCAACCGCGATCGCCAGCGCCAGCAGACCCCCGCGCGAGTAGGTGAAGTAGAGCGTCAGCAGGACGGCCGGCATCAGGCCGACCGAGAGCCAGCGCAACCAGCTCCAGCTCGCCTCCCTGCTTGCCCACAGCAGCATCGCGATGGCGATGCCGCAGACCGCCCCGTTGGCATTCCAGTATCCGAGCGGATAGCGCAGCCGGGGCCCGGTGCCAAGTGCGTTGCCGACCTCGAGCACGTGGGGGAGCAGCCTGCTGCAGAGGCCGAGCAGGGCGACGAGGGCAAGCGCAATTGCCAGCCCTTCAGCGAAACGTTGGCGCCTTTGGGCGGTTTGAGCGACGAGGAAAGCGGCAACGAAGAAGCCGAGGTAGGCCAGGACGCGGTCGGCCTCGATCACGCTCAGCTCGACCGAGCCCGACCAAAGGGATGACATTGCGGATAGAAGCGCCAGACCACCGAGCAGTCCGACCGTCCAGTAGAACGAACGTCCAAGCCTCGCGTTCGTCGCTCCTCCGAGCACCAGGACCGCGACCACGACCAGCCACGCCGCCAGCCCGGCCACATGGCGGGTCGTCACCTCGAACCCCCCTCCGGCGAGGGCCACAGCCACGATCAGGGCGACGGGGGCAATCAGCGCCGCCGTTTGTTCTAACCTTGCGCGCGATGGACGGGATGCGCCGCCACTCGACCCCCTCGCCGGGCGCTCTCGCTCTTGGGCTCTTATCAGCGTCGGTTCTGCTGGCACTTGTCTTGGGCGGGGCGGTGGCTCGTGCGGATTCGTCGGAAATTCAGTACGAGGATGCGGTGCCGACCGTCACCGGGAAGAAGGACTCGAACGGGGGCTCCGGGACTCCGGCGCGCTCTTCCCAGGCAGACGGAGGAGCAACGGCGGCGGAACCTTCCGGTGGGTCTGGCTCGCAATCATCCCGAGGCAATTCTTCGGCGGGCAATCGGTCCTCATCCAAAGGCGATGCGCCGACCGACAACGACGGCGGCACCGGGCAGAGTAGCCCAGACGCCGGCTCCAACGAGAAGTCCGGCTCGGCGCAAGACGACGCTCAATCGATTGCGGCAGTCCCTACCGGCGACGACGATGACGGGGGCAGCTCTCCGCTGCTGCCGATCCTGATCGCGATCGCCGTGCTCGCAGCCGCATCGGCGGCGGTGATGCTGTTCAGGGCCCGGCGCCAAGAGGGCGAGGCCGGACCCCCGAGCGCTCCTTCCAGGGCGAGCTAGAGCGGTGCAGCGCACCGAGCAGCCGATGGGCAGGTCTGCGCGCGCGTTCATCGCCTCGCTGGCCGCCATGGCGGTCGCCCTGCTCGCTCTGGCCCCGGCCTCCGAAGCGGTTCCGGCCAAGTTCTGGGGCATCGTCCCGCAGAGCCTGCCCGCCTCGACGACGTTCGAACGGATGAAGCGAGGCGGGGTCGACAGCGTTCGCATTCCGATCCAGTGGGCCTCGCTGCAAGGGGCCCCGGGGGCGAAGCCGGACTGGTCCGCGGTCGATAGCTCGGTGGCCCGCGCCACCGCAGTGGGCATCGACGTTCTGCCCTTCGTCTACGGAGCGCCCGCTTGGGCGGTGCCGCTGGCTCCGGTGCCCGGATCGGGCGGTGGGGCTCAGGCCTCGTTGAGATTGCCGATTCGAGGAGCGGCAGGCGCCGGCTGGTCGGCATTCCTGCAGCTGGCGGTCGCGCGTTACGGCCCCAGCGGGTCTTTTTGGGCGGAGAATCCGGGGCTGCCGGCGCGGCCGGTCCGCACCTGGCAGGTCTGGAACGAGCAGAACTTCAAGTACTTCGTGGTCCGCCCCAACCCCGTCGAATACGGCAAGCTGGTGCAGATCTCCCACGCCGCGATCAAGGCCGTCGACCCCGGCGCGAAGATCCTCCTCGGCGGCATGTTCGCCCGGCCCCGAGAGGCGGAATTCAAAAGAAGGCCGCGGCAGGCCTACTTCGCCACCGAGTTCCTCGACGTGATGTACAAACGGACGCCGGGGGTGAAGGCGAAGTTCGACGGCATCGCCCTGCACCCCTACACCACGGCATTCCAGAACGTCGCGCCGCAGATCGAAGAAGTGCGATCGGTGATGAAAGCTCATGGCGACGCCGCCACCGGGCTCTGGATCACCGAGCTGACGTGGAGCTCCGGGCCGCCGGACAACGGCTTCGCGAAAGGGCCGCGCGGCCAGGTCAAGCAGCTCAAGGGCGCCTTCTCCGCCCTCACCCGAAACGCCGTCAGGTGGCGCCTCAAGCGCGTCTACTGGTTCTCGCTCGAAGACGCCAAAGGCGCCTGCAACTTCTGCGACGGGTCTGGCCTCTTCACCGAAGCGCTGGTCCCGAAGCCCTCCTGGCGCGCCTTCGTGCGCTTCACCGGCGGCGCCGCCGGCTGAGCCATGCGACCGCGCCGGGTCGAGAAGCCCTGGGGGCACGAGGTCTGGTGGGCGCATACGACCGAGTACGCGGGGAAACTGCTCTACGTCGAGGCCGGTCACGAGCTCTCGCTCCAGCTCCATCGCGAGAAGGACGAGACGTCCTACCTCCTCTCGGGCCGGCTGCTGTTGACGCAAGGACCGACCGTCGACGAGTTGGAGAGAGAGGAGATCGGACCGGGCCATGCCTGGCGAGTCGAGCCCGGGACGGTCCACTCGATCGAGGCGATCGAAGACTCCGTCGTGCTCGAGGTCTCGACGCCGCAGCTCGACGACGTGGTGCGCCTGAAGGACCGCTACCGGCGCTCCTGACCTGCGCAACCGCCCCTTGATCGAAGCCCTAAGCGACGCTGCCGCGCGGCACGATCCACTGCGTCGGCTGCCCGGTGAGCTCGCCGATCCGCTCGAAGTCGGCGTCATAGTGGAGGACCGAAAGCTCGGCCGCCTCGGCACAGGCGGCGACGAGCAGATCGGGGAGCGACACCGCGCGGTGCTGGGATCGCTCGGCAAGCATCGCCTGCACCGTCAGAGCTCGCCTGACGCAGTCATCCGTGACCGGCACTCGCGGCATGCCCCGCAACGCCTCGGCGAGGGCGCGATAGGTCGCTCTGCCGCTGGCGCTGTAGAGCAGCTCGAGGTCGACGACGCCGCAGGTGGCCACCTCGCCGGCGACGAGGAGCGGTTCCAGCGTCTCCCTCACCTCGGGACGGGTTTCGCGCCTGGTCAGGGCGCTCTTGTCGGCGAGGTAGGTCGGCACGCCCTAGCGCCAGGCGCCGGACATGACGTCGGGATCGTCGAGGTCCAGGGCTCCGGGCCTGAACAGGAGGTCCACCAGCACCTTGCGCTGGCGTGATTTGACCACTTCCGAAAGGGCGGCATCGACCGTGTCGGTCAGGGTCCGAGTGCCGAGAACCTCCTTGGCGGCAGCGACCTTCGCCGTGTCGATCTCGAATGAGGTCTTGCGTCTCGTCGGAGCGGTCATCGCTCTAATATAGCTACAAGCGCCAGCTTAGATAGCAAAGTCTCGTTTAAATGCTATCTACATAATGCGGATTGCCCCGATGCGTAAGATCGGTGGGTTGGGCACCGAGGCGAAAACCAGGCTGGACTCCGATCCGCTGGCGCCGTTCAGCGCCCCTGTAAGGCGCTGGTTCGAGGCGTCCTTCGAGGCGCCGACCCCTGCCCAGGCGGGCGGCTGGGAGGCGATCTCGGGCGGCTCCAACGCGCTGATCTGCGCCCCGACGGGGTCCGGCAAGACGCTGGCCGCCTTTCTCTGGGGGATCGACAAGCTCTCCCGGCAAAAGGACGTCCTCTCTGGAGCGACGCCCGGCGGCGGCGGAGGCGAAGCGGAGCAGCCGCCGGCTGACGGCGTGCGGCTTGTCTACGTTTCGCCGCTGAAGGCGCTCTCCTATGACATCGAGCGCAACCTGCGGGCGCCGCTGCGTGGCATCGGCGCCGAGATCTCGGTCGGCCTGCGGACCGGCGACACCTCGCAGGCCGAGCGGCGGGCGATGCGCAAATCGCCGCCCGACATCCTCATCACCACGCCGGAGTCGCTCTACCTGATCCTCTCCTCCGGCGCCCGCGAGATCCTCACCGGGACCGAAGCGGTGATCGTCGACGAGATTCATGCTGTGGCCCAAAGCAAGCGGGGGTCGCATCTGGCGCTGAGCCTGGAGCGGTTGGATCATCTGGTCAGGGACCATGCGCGCCGGGCGGCGGGTCCTGTCGCGGCAGGGGACCCGCCGCCCCTTCCGGTAGCTAAAGCTTCCTCAGGGGCGGTACCCCCTACCGCGCCACCCGCCGCAGATGCGGATGGTCCGTGGGTCCAGCGGATAGGTCTCTCAGCGACGCAGCGGCCGTTGGAGCGGATCGCTCAGTTCCTGGTTGGGCCGAAGCGGACTTGTGAGGTCGTGGATGCGGGGCGGACCAAGGAGCTCGATTTGGAGATCGTGGTTCCGGTCGAGGACATGTCGGAACCGGGGGCGCCGAACTTTCCGAATTCGGACGGCGTCCCCGCCGAGGGCGAGCCCAACGCCCACGTTCGCTCCATTTGGCCCGCGATCTACCCGGAGCTATTGAAGCTCGTCCAAGAACACACGTCGACCATCGTCTTCGTCAACAACCGCCGCGCCGCCGAGCGGATCGCCAAGAGGCTGAACGAGCTGGCCTGGGATGAGCTGCCTGCGACTGAGCACGCCCGGCCGGCGGGTCCTGTCGCGGGGTCAGGAACCTCGTCCTCGCAGGCTGCGGGCGAGGAACCCGACCCCGCGCCACCCGCCGGAGAGGCGCACGAAATTGCTCGCGCTCACCACGGCTCCCTCTCGCATGAGGAGAGGACTGTCGTCGAGGAGATGCTGAAGTCGGGGCAGCTCCCGTGCCTGGTGGCTACGTCTTCCCTGGAGTTGGGGATCGACATGGGCGCGGTCGATCTGGTGATTCAGGTCGAGTCGCCGAAGTCGGTCAGCCGCGGCCTGCAGCGGGTGGGGCGGGCCGGACACTCGCTGGGCGAGGTCTCGCGCGGCCGCATCTTCCCCAAGTTCCGCGCCGACCTGCTCGAGTGCGCGGTGGTCGCGCGGCGGATGCGCGAAGGAGCGATCGAGGAGACCGTGATCCCGCGCAACCCGCTCGACGTGCTCGCCCAGCACCTGGTCTCGATGGCGGCGCTCGACGAGTGGGAGGTCGGCGAGGTCGAGCGGCTCGTCACCGCGACCGATCCTTTCGGAGACCTCTCGCGCGAACAGCTGGAGAACGTCCTCGACATGCTCGACGGCCGCTATCCCTCCGACCGCTTCGCCGAGCTGCGGCCGCGGATCGTCTGGGACCGCACCAAGGGCACGATCCACGGCCGCAAAGGCGCCCGTCAGCTGGTCGTCACCAACGCCGGCACGATCCCCGACCGCGGCCTCTACGGCGTCTTCCTGGCGAGCGACGGGACGGAGCGCGGGGGGCCGTCGCGCCGCGTCGGCGAGCTCGACGAGGAGATGGTCTACGAGGCCCGGCCCGGCCAGACGTTCCTGCTCGGCGCGTCGACCTGGCGGATCGAGGAGATCACCCGCGACCGCGTGATCGTGACCCCCGCGCCCGGCGCGCCCGGGGCGATCCCGTTCTGGAAGGGCGACGGGATCGGCCGTCCCGCCGAGCTGGGCCGCGCGATCGGCGAGTTCTCGCGCTGGGCCGTCGACCAGGAGCCCGCCGCGCTGATCGACGCCGGCTACGACCTCGACGAGCGCGCCGCCGCCAACCTCGTCACCTACCTGCGCGAGCAGCAGGAGGCGACGCGCGTCGTGCCGTCCGACCGCACGATCGTCGTTGAGCGCTTCCGCGACGAGATCGGCGATTGGCGCCTCTGCGTCCTGTCGCCGTATGGCGGCC
>DASVWY010000273.1:0-5102 GCA_036392975.1 Solirubrobacterales bacterium
GAACCGCCCCGGCGCCGTTACCTACCTCAAGCCGTCCACTCTCACCCTGCTGGGTGAAAACGGTGGATCGGGGCTAGCCGAGCTCGTAGCGCAGGCCGCCGGCGCGGATCAGCGGCTGCAGCTGGCCGCCGCCGGCGTACGCGGTGAGGTCGAAGCTGAAGGCGGCGCCCCGGGTCGAGGGCTGCTGTTCCTTGCGCCAGGCTTCGGCCATCGCCGCGACCTGCGAGACGAAGCTGGCGGGCTGCTCCCAGTCCCAGTCGGCGGGCCGGGGGGTCGGGGCGGTCGCGGCGGCCGGGTGAAATTCGGTCGAGGGGACGAGGAAGCAGGGGACGACGGCGGTCAGGTCGGTGTCGCCCTCGTCTGAGTCGGCGACGGTGTAGGCGTAGCCGCAGCCGATCCGCAGCTGCAGCCCGTCCTCGGGCTCCCAGTTGTCGCGCGAGGTGGTCAGCTGCTTGAAGAATTCGCCCAGCGCCTGCGCCAGCGGGGTCGGCGCGGCGCCGAGCTCGATCGCGCCGCCCGCGGTCACGGTCGGCGTCGCCAGCCCGGGGAAGCGGGCGGTCGGGGTCTGGTAGACGAAGCTCGGGTTGGTCGTCTTGCCGCCGACGAGCGACCAGTTGCGCCAGATCGAGACGCCGGCGCGGCCGTTCTGGCGGGAGAGGACGTCGACGTCCTCGAAGGCGAAGAGCTTGGGCCCGGCCAGCGTCGCGCCGGTCTGTGGCAGTTCGGGCAGCGCCGGTTCGCCGCCTCCGAGGGCGAAGGCGAACCGCTCTTCCAGGGGTTCGCTCGCCTCGATCCCCGCCGGGTAGGCGTACCTGGCTTCGATTTCGGTGGGCTCGCCTTCCTGTGCCAGCCGCACCTGCTCTTTCCCGATCGTCACCCAGACTCCCGGCCAAACATGGACCGGGTTCGGCATCGGCTTGCCCGTTTCGGGCTCGACCGCGGTGATCGCCAGCCGCGCCAGCGTCCCGCCTTTGTTCTGTTCGCGCACCAGGCGGTAGCAGAAGGTCTCCGGGGTCGGCTCGACGGCGGCCGGCGCCGCCTTGCTTTCGAAGGCGAGGGCGACGCCGGTGGCGATCGTGGCGAAGGCTTCGACCGCCTTGGTCGTGATCGGGTTCGCTTTCCCGGGCGGCTGCGGCGCCAGTTTCGCGAGGTCGTCGGAGAGCGCCCCTTCGACCTCGGCGAACTGGGCCAGCGCCGCGAAGATCGCGTCGAGGTCGAGGTCGTCGGCGCGGCCGGCACCGGCCGCCTCCACCCGCGGGTCGAAGGCGACCTCGACCAGCGCCGCGTCCTGCTCGGCGTCGGCGTGCTGGTAGACGAATTGCATCTCCCAGCCGAGCAGGTCGCTCGCTTTGGCTGGCTTTTCGACCGTCTGGGTGGCGGTCTGGGAGGCCAGCGTGACCGGGCTCGGGTAGGCGCGCAGCGGCACCGGGACGTCGAGCGGCAGCGCCGTCCCCGGCGCCGCCGGCAGCACCAGCTTCAGCCACGATGAGCCTTCGTAGTCGTCGATCCTCGCCCCGGGGGCGGGCAGCTCGATCTCGCTCACCGAGTACTCGACTTCGACGCTGAGCTGGCTGCTCTCTTCCGGCGCCTTGACGCTGAGCAGGAAGGTCGCATTCGATTCGCCGTCGACCATCGGCAGCTTCGCAGTCGAGAAGCTGTATGCGTCCGTTTCGTCGGCGGGCCGTGCGGTGCGTGGCACGAGCCGGCCAGACAGCCGCGTCGCCCCCTTCGATTTGAGGTAGGGCGATTCGACGCCGGCGGGCAGCTGCACCAGGGTCGACACCGAGGTCGCGTTGCCGAGTTTCTGCAGCAGCGCCTGCAGCATCCGTTCTTCGGCGGCTTTTTCGGCGGCGGGGCCCGGTTCTTCGCCCAGCACAGTTTCGATCCTGCGGGAGACCCGGTCGGCGAGCCTGCGCTTGGCGTCGATGACCGCTTCCACCTGCTTGGGCGCGGCGACGTAGGCGCCGACGACCGAGGCGGGGGAGAGGAAGACGTCGACCGCGGCGAAGAAGCGGTTGAGCCAGGCGTCGAGGTCGATCGCCTGGAAGTTGCGCGGCAGCTTCGTTTCGCCGAGGCCTTTGCCGCTTTCGTAGGGGGCGACTTCGACCCGCCCGGCCATCAGCTCGCGCGAGAGCGGCGGCAGCGCGTAGTAGTTCGCCGCGTCCGGCTTCAGCGTGTAGCGCAGGCCGGTGCGGCCGGGGCCGAAGTCCACGCACCAGACCGTGCTGGAGGCGGTCGGTTCGCCTTCGACGGCGGGGTCGCCGGCCGCCACCGCCAGGCCGGGCAGGGCCTCCTGCAGCTTTTCCGCGAATTCGGTCAAACTCAGGGTCTTGCTGCCGCCGGGGTCGGGGTGGGCGGCGATCGTCGTCGCCGCCACGGCGACCGCCGGGGCGCCGGTGAATTCCGGGTCGATCAAGTTGCGATTGCGTTCGGCGACGACTTCGACCCGCAGCTGGAAGACCGGCTCGGTGAAGCTGGGCTGCACCGGGGTCGAGCAGGGCGGCGGCGGGGGCGGGACCGCGACCACGCCGGCCTCTTTCGCGATCAGCCCTTCGACCGCGTCGACCGCTTTCGCCACTTCTTCGACGGTCATCTCCACGTCCTTGGCCGCCAGTCTGGTGACGAGCGAGTTGAAGGTCTCGTAGGGGCCGGTCGTGATCGGGGGGTCCGGCCAGCCCGGCAGCTTCAGCGGGACGCCCTCGGCGAACAGGCCGATCGTGGCCGCGTTGGCGATCGCGATCGTCGCCGGTTCGACCCCGTAGGCGCCGGCCAGTTCTTTCAGCGTCCCTTTCGAGTTGGCGCCGTAGGCGTCGCCGCGCATCGGCGGGCAGATCCAGAGCCCGGAGTCGAGCAGGAGCCCGGCCTGGGTGGCGACGTCGGCGGCGAGCTGGGGGAGGGTGACGGTGACCCCGTGTTCGCTCCGGAAGCGGGCGACGATCGAGGCGAAGCTGTCTTCGGCGGCGGTCGTCACCGAGCTGCCGCTGCCGCTGTCCCGGATCGTCTGCCCCGCCGCCAGCAGCCCCGGCAGGTCGGGGTTGAGGGCGACGACGTCGGCCGGCTGAACACCGAACAGCCCACCGATCTTCGCCAGCGTCGCGTCTTCGCCGGCCCGGTGGGTGCACCAGCGCGGGCCCTCGCCCTGTGTCAGCGTCGCCGGGATCGTCGGCTTCGCCCCGGCCGCGAAGGCGGCGGCGCCGTTGGCGCCGGCGAGCTGCTCGACCGTGAGCCGGTTGGCGCGGGCGAAGCTCAGCAGGGTGTCGCTGGGCAGCGGGCCTTCGACCGATCCCTCGATCCCTACCTCGAGCGAGGTGGCGGGGGCGAAGAGGTTGGCCACCTCCTCGTTGGCTTCGGCCAGCGACGCGACCCCGCTCGGGTCGAATCCGGCGGCGAGGCGGCCGAGGGTGTCGCCGTCGCCGGCCACGACGTCGGTGACCTGCAGCTGGGTGCCGGCGACGAACAGGTCCGGCAGGAACTGGTTGGCGACGGCGACCGCGGCGACCGGCGCCTTCAGCGCCGCGGCGGCCTTGGCCAGGCTGTCGTTCGGCGCCACCGGGTAGGTCGCGGTGCCGAGCGTCAGCCGCGCCCCGGTGGTGAGGATTCCTTCCCGCGCTTCGTTGGCGGTCGCCAGCCCCGGCACCGAGGCCCGCGCTGCGGCGGCGAGGTCGGCGAGCCTGGCCCCGGCGCTCGCCTCCACGGTCCGCGCCGGCGTCGTCAACGAGGTGCCGGGGTCCAGCGGCGCGTCCTCGTTGTCCCGCGCGAGCTTTTCGACGCTGAGCCCGAAGCGTTTCGCGATCGCCGCCAGGGTGTCGCCGGCGATCGTCGTCCAGGTCTTCGGCACCTGCAGCGCGGTGGCGCCGAACAGCGCCGAGTAGAGCGTCGAGCCGTTGGCTTCGAGCAGCTGGGCCGGGGTGACGCCGTAGCGCTCGGCGAGGGCCGTGAGCTCGATCCCGCCGGCGTCGGCTTCGACTTTTTCCAGCGTCGCCAGCGCCGCCAGCTGTACGTAGGCGCCGCGGGCGAAGGCGAGGAACGGGACCTTGGCCAGCGGGTAGGAGCGGGGCTTGCCTTCGCTGTCGAGCGAGAGCGTCGTCTGCAGCGCGAAGTCGAGATCGGGCTGGGCGAGCTGGTAGTGGATGCCGCGGTAGCTCGCCAGGTCGGCTTCGATCGCGGCCAGCGCCGAGGCGACCGAGACCGACGGCGAGGGCACGTAGCGCTCTTGCTGCATGGTCAGCGAGAGGTCGAGCTCGACCCCGTCGGCGACCAGGTAGGAGACTGCCAGCGAGGGCCAGGCCGAGAGGCCGACGACCTCGTCGAAGTACCCGACCCTGACCGTCACCGAGTCCCATTCGGAGGGCAGCTGCTGGCGGTTGCCGTAGACGTCCTGCAGTGCCAGCTTCAGCTCCAGCTCGCCGGGGCCGTTGTTGACGCCGATGCCGTTGTACGGGTTCGCCGCCGCCGGCGGCAGGGCGGTGGAGACGCTGCCGTGCGCGACTTCGGCGAACGGCGCCGCGGCCAGCGACTGCGAGTAGCTCCAGTCGGGGCCCGCTTCGGTCGGCGTCGTCGGCAGGCCTTCGCCGCTGGCGAGGAAGCCGCCCCCCTCGCCGATCCGCCAGGAGAGGAGGTTGAAGAGCGAGTCGACCAGCTGCGCGGTCCCCAGCTCGGCGTGCGGGAGGTTCTCGGGGTCGGGATCGACGCGGACCAGCTCGAAGCCCGCGGTCCCGGGCGGCGCCGTGGTCGAGGGCGAGAGCACGCCGGGGGCGAACTGGAGCTGCGCGCCGGTGGCGAGGATCGGTGCCGTCGCGTTGGCGCCGGCGCCGGCGAGGGCTTCGACGCTGACCCCGTGGGCGCGGGCGATCGAGCCGAAGGTGTCGCCGTATTCGACCGGGTAGGGGCTGGGCTGGCCGGGGATCGACAGCTCGGCGCCGAGTCGCAGCAGCTGCGGGACGTCGGCGTTGAGGCTCGCGAGGCCGGCGGCGGCCAGGCTCCGGCCCCACTTCCCTTCGAACCACTGCGCCGCCTCGGCCAGGGATTCGCCCTCGCCGACTTCGCGGGTGACGGGCTGCGCGACGACGGTGGCGCTGGCCGGGTCGACGTTGTCGCCGACG
>DASVWY010000274.1:0-3382 GCA_036392975.1 Solirubrobacterales bacterium
GCCCCCACCCCCGGCGGCCCGCCCTTCGAAGACGTAGCCCAGACCCCGGGCATGACCGGCTGCGACAAACTTGGCTTCGCACCCGAGATCTCGGTCCGGCCGACCACCGACCACGCCGCCTCGCCGACCGGCATCGAGGTCGGCCTGGAGGTCACCGATCCGGGCCTGCTGAGCCCTACCGGGACCGCTCACTCGGACATCAAGAAGGCCCTCGTCACCCTGCCGGAGGGGATGACCGTCAACCCTTCGGTCGCGGAAGGCCTGGCCACCTGCACCCCGGCCCAGTACGGCGCCGAGCGGATCGACTCAGCACCCGGCGAGGGCTGCCCTGAGGCCTCGAAGGTCGGCACGATAGAAGCCGAATCGCCGCTCCTGGAAGGCGAGATCGTCAAGGGCTCGCTCTTCGTCGCCACCCAAGACGACCCCGCCACCCCCCAGCCGGGAGCCGAGAACCCCTTCGACGCCCTGATCGCCCTCTACATCGTGATCAAGCACCCCGAGCTCGGAATCATCGTCAAGCAGGCCGGCAAGGTCGAGCCCGACCCCCGCACCGGTCAGCTCATCAGCAGCTTCGACGAACTCCCCGAGGTGCCCCTGAGCGATGTCCGCCTGCGCCTGCGCGAGGGCGGACGCTCGCCGCTGATCAGCCCCGATCGATGCGGCACCTATACGACCGAGGCCGCCTTCACCCCCTGGGCCGATCCCGCCAAGACGCTTCTCACCACCTCGAGCTTCCAGATCACCCGCGGCGTCGGCGGCGGCCCCTGCCCCCCTGCCGGGCCGCCGCCGTTTGCCCCGGGCTTCCTGGCGGGCTCGCTCAACAACACCGCCGGCGCCCACACCCCCTTCTACCTGCGCCTCACCCGCGCCGACGGCGAGCAGGACATGACCCGCTTCTCCTCGATCCTGCCGCCGGGGGTGACCGGCAAGCTCGCCGGAGTAGCCAAATGCCCCGATGCGGCGATCGAGGAAGCCAAGGCAAAGACCGGCCGCGTCGAGCTTGCCGCCCCCAGCTGCCCGTCCGCGTCGCAGATCGGCCGCACGGTGGGCGGCGCCGGGGTCGGCTCCCAGCTCACCTACGTCTCGGGCTCCCTCTACCTCGCCGGCCCCTACAAAGGCGCACCGCTCTCGGCAGTCGCCATCACCCCTGCCGTGGCGGGTCCCTTCGACGCCGGCACGGTCGTCGTCAGGGTCGCGCTCACCCTCAACCCCACGACCGCGGAAGTGATCGCCGACGGCTCTGCCTCAGACCCGATCCCGCACATCCTCAAAGGCATCCCTCTCAAGGTCAGGGATCTACGCGTCTACGTCGATCGCCCCAACTTCGTCCTCAATCCGACCGGCTGTGAACCCTCCCAGGTGAGAGCCACCCTGTGGGGCGGAGGGCTCGATCCCTTCTCCTCGGCCGACGACGCCCCGGTCGCCCTGGCCAACCGCTTCCAGGCCGCCGACTGCGCTCACCTCGGCTTCAAACCACGCCTCTCCTTCCAGCTGAAGGGCGGCACCAAGCGCGGCGGCCACCCCGCTTTGCGGACGGTCTTCAGGCCGCGCCCCGGCGACGCCAACACCGCCAAGGTCGTCGCCCGCCTGCCGCGCTCCGCCTTCCTCGACCAGGGTCACATCCGCACGATCTGCACCCGGGTGCAGTTTGCCGCCGATTCCTGCCCCCCCGGCGCGATCTACGGCAAGGTCAGAGCCTTCACGCCGCTGCTCGAGGAGCCCCTGGAAGGCCCGGCCTACCTCAGATCCTCCGACAACAAGCTCCCCGACCTGGTCTTCGACCTGCACGGGCTCGTCGACATCGAGGCGGCGGCCCGCGTCGATTCGATCAAAGGCGGCATCCGCGTCACCTTCCCCGCCCTCCCCGACGCCCCGCTCAGCAAAGCCGTGATCGAGATGCAGGGTGGGCGCAAAGGCCTGATCGTCAACTCCCGCAACCTCTGCGCCGGCCCCTCGCGCGCCAAGCTCAACCTCACCGCCCACAACGCCAAGACGCGCGCTCTGCGGCCGCTGATGCGAGCCCAGTGCAGCGGCCAGAAGTCTTCGAAGCGGGCGCGACGCTAGGAGACCGACTGGGCGGTCGCCCCGGACGGCCTCGGCGCGTGCGGCCAGTCGATTACCCCGAGGTAATCGACTGGCTCAACGTTGGCGGCGGTGGTGGTGCAGGACAGGAGCGACGTAGCCGATCACGGCGCCGAGCAGGGCGGTGATCAGGAGCACCAGGATGAGCGGAGCGTTGAACTCGCCGAAGAGGATCTCCACCCGGACCTCCTGCGAGTTCTGGATGACGATGATCGCAAGCAGGACGACGGCGACGCCCAGCGCCCACTGGCGCCAGCTCGAGCGCTCGGTCGCTGCGGTTTGACTCTCTCTCGCCGGGTTTGCCACTCGAACGGACGCTACCCGGACGGGGCCCGGTCTAGCCGCCGCCGCCCGTTCACCCCTCCGCGGTGTTTTCGCAGGAACGGTTTGGGGAAGGGGACTTGACGAGTCCCTATGCGGAAAGCGCGTAGGCGTCAAAGGAGGATCTCGTGAAGCGACCAAGCCTCGCATTGGCGGCAGCCATCACCGCGATCGTGCTCGTATTCGGCGTCGCGGCCTGTGGAGACGACGACGGCGAGGACAGCGGCGGAGGCGGTGGCGGAGCGGCCCAGCTCGACCTGACGATCGGCAACCTGGTCCCGCTCACCGGCGACCTTTCCCCCTACGGCGCGGCGGGGGAGAAGGCCGGCGAGCTGGCGCTGAAAGAGATCGAATCGGCGATCGAACAGGCCGGCGTCGACCACACCGTCGAGCTGGCCACGGAGGACGGCGCCTCCGACGACCAGGGCGGCGTCCAGGCGGCGCGCAAACTGATCGCCGACGGGGCGACCTGCATCTCCGGCGACTACGCGTCCACGGCCACGGTCGCCGTCGCCCGCTCGGTGACGGTTCCCGAGGGCGTCTTGCTGATCTCGCCCGCCTCGACCGCGGATGCTCTCTCCGACCTCGACGACGACGGGCTCTTCGCTCGCACCGCCCCACCCGACGGCCTGCAGGGCAAAGCCCTCGCCGACCGCATGGACCAGGAGCTCGGCGGCCTGAAAGGCAAAACGATCAACATCGGCGCCCGCAACGACCTCTACGGGACCGGCTTCGCCGACTCGCTGGAGGCCGAACTGGAAGAGCGCGGCGCCAAAGTCGCGGAGAAGGTCGTCTACGACCCCGAACAGCCGAGCTACAACTCCGAGGCGCAGCAGATCGTCTCGGGCAGCCCCGACAACTTCGTCATCATCGACTTCCCCGAAACCTTCGCCAAGCTCGGGCCGGCGCTGGTCAGGAGCGGGGACTGGGATGCCGACAGGACGTTCATCACCGACGGCCTCAGCTCGACCGAACTCTC
>DASVWY010000275.1:0-3395 GCA_036392975.1 Solirubrobacterales bacterium
AGGCTGGACAGCTCCATGGTCGAGATCATCGCCCGGTCGAGCAGCTCTCGCTCCCGCAGCGCCTCGACGAGCTCGGCCTCCCGCCCGGCCAGCTTGATGTCGAGGTCGATCTCGACCCGGTCGAGCGGCGGCCGCAGGAAGGCGTCGAGCGTCTCCCCGAGGGTGAGCGGAGTGCGACGCTCGGCGTCGTGCCAGTCGTGGGCGACGAGGAGCGGCGTTCGCTCGGCGGCCGGCAGCCGCGGGTGACCGTCGCGGGTCCAGAGCACGTCGATCTCGATCGTGTCGACCCCCGCCTCGACGGCGGCGCGGAAGCTCTCGGGCGTGTTGCCCGGGGCGATCAGGTCGGCACCCTTGTGGCCGACCAGCCGCAGACCGGTTCGGCGCTCGCCTGCTTCGAACATCGAGGCAGCGTAGTGGGCGGCGGCGACCCGCCCCGGATGCTCGACGGAGAACGGCTCAGTCCGGCCGGATGATCATCAGCACCAAGACCGCGGCGACCAGCAGCAGGTTGAGCCGGGCGACGATCGGGACCCAGTTGCGCCCCGGCGGGGGCGGCTGTCCGCTTTCCATCCCGGCGATGCCCGCCGCGGCCTTGGGGCCGAGGTAGAAGATCCCGACCGCGGTGGAGACGATCAGCCCCGCCATCCCCAGCTGGACCCAGAGCAGGTCCCAGGCGTAGAAGCTCTCGGTCAGCCAGATCCCGAAGACGAGGGTGATCAACGAGAGCGTCGGGAAGACGAACTTGCCGAGGAACTTGGCGAAGCGCATCGCCACCAGCATGGTGGCCGGCTCGCCGCTGCGGGCGCCGAGGGTCATCGCGATGTTCACGGCGAAGCCGGTGCCGACCCAGAGCGCGGCGGCGAGGACGTGGATGCTCTTGACGACCGTGTACTCGTCGACCATCGGTCCGGCGAGCCTAACCGCCGCCCCCGTCAGAACAGCTGGTTCTCGCCGGCGAAGATTTCCGAGACGGAGTCGTCGGTGAAGATGCGGCGGATCGAGTCGGCGAAGGTGCCGGCGGTCGAGAGGACGGTGATGTTGTCCGGGGCGCCGGGACGCAGGGGGATCGTGTCGGTGACGACGATCCGCTCGATGCCCGAACTCTCGTAGGCCAGCCGTTCGTAGGCCGGGCCGGAGAAGACGCCGTGGGTGGCGCAGGCGATCACCCGCGCGGCGCCCTCGTCGAGCACGGTCTGGGCGGCGGCGCAGAGCGTCCCCGCGGTATCGATCATGTCGTCGACCAGGACCGCGGTCTTGTCCTTGACGTCGCCGACCACGTAGCCGATCTCGGCCACCTGCTGGGCCGGCCGCTCCTTCTCCATCACCGCCCAGTGGGTGCCGACCCGGCGGGCGAAGTTGCGCGCGTTCTTGACCCGGCCGGCGTCGGGGGAGACGATCACCAGCTCCTCGGTCAGGTGCTGGTCGATGAACCACTGGGTCAGCATCGGCATCGCCGTCATGTGGTCGACCGGGACGTGGAAGAAGCCCTGCACCTGGCCGGCGTGGAGGTCCATGGTGAGGACGCGGTCGACGCCGACCCCCTCCAAGCACTTGGCGACGATCCGGGCCGAGATCGGCTCGCGCGGGGCCGACTTCTTGTCCTGGCGCGCGTAGCCGTACCAGGGCAGGACGGCGATGATGCGGTGGGCGGAGGCGCCCTGGGCGGCGTCGATCATCGTCAGCAGCTCGACCAGGGCGTCGTTGGGGGTCATCCCGGTCTGCTCGTTGGCGCAGGTCGATTGGACGAGGAAGACGTCGGCGCCGCGGATCGACTCCTCGTAGCGGCAGTAGACCTCGCCGTTGGCGAAGGTGGTCAGGGTCGCCTGCCCGAGGTCGAGTTCGAGCTTGCCGGCGACCTTGCCGGCCAGCTCCATCGAGCTGCGACCGCCGAAGACCATCATCCGCTTCGAGTAGTCGTGCGGGATGGCGGTCGGCGCCAGCTCGGGCGCCACCTGCTGCTCGATCGTGCTCACGAGTCCTCCTCGGACATCGCCGCCGCCTTGCGCTCGGCGTAGCCCTCGATGTTTCGCTGGTCGTTGTCGCTCACGGCAAGCGCTCCCTCGGGAACGTCTTCCTTGATCACCGCTCCGGCGCCAGTGTAGGCGGCGTCCCCGACTTCTACAGGGGCGATCAGCATCGTGTCAACGCCGATGCGGGCGTCCCTGCCTATCGTCGTCCGGTGCTTGCGGAATCCGTCGTAGTTGGCGGTGATCGTGCCGGCGCCGAGGTTGGTCCCCTCCCCCACGTCGGCGTCGCCGACGTAGGCCAGGTGGGGGACCTTGGCCCCGGCGCCGATCCGCGAGTTCTTGACCTCGACGAAGGTGCCGGCCTTGGCGCCGGGCTCGAGCTGGGCGCCGGGACGCAGGTAGGCGAAGGGACCGACGTTGCAGTCGTCGAGCACCTCGCACTCGACCAGGTAGGAGTGCGGAACTGCGACGCGGGCGCCGAGCACGGCGTCGATCAGGGTCGTGAGCGGGCCGACGACCGAGCCGGCGCCGACCGCGGTGCGGCCCCGCAGGGTCGTGCCTGGCTCGATCCTGGCGTCGGCGGCGATCTCCACGTCGGCCTCGATCCAGGTCGAGGCGGGGTCGACCACGGTGACGCCGGCGAGCATGTGGGCCTCGAGCAGGCGGTGGCGAGCCTCGGCCTCGACCGCGGCAAGCTCGACCCGGTTGTTGACCCCCATCGTCGCCCCGAAGTCGTCGGCCGGGTGAGTGGCAACCGAATGCCCGGCCGCGCGCAGGACCGCGAAGACGTCGGTCAGGTAGTACTCGCCCTGGGCGTTCTCGTTGGAGATTTCGCCAAGCGCGGCTGCGAGCAGCGCAGCGTCGAAGACGTAGGCGCCGGCGTTGACCTCGCGGATCGCCAGCTCCTCGTCAGTGGCGTCGCCGCCCGATTTCGCCTCGGCAATCCGCTCGAACTCGCCCTCGGCGCCGCGGACGACGCGCCCGTAGGCGCCGGGGTCGTCGAGCTCGATCGTCAGCATCGCCGCCGCTGCCCCCGCCTCGGCGTGGGCGGACAGCAGGCCGGCGATCGTCTCCGCCGAGAGCAGCGGATGGTCGCCGGAGAGGACGACCACCGTCTCCGCGTCGCGGATCGCGTCAAGCGCGGCGCGCAGGGCGCCGCCGGTGCCGTCGGGCCGCGGCTGGACCACCGTCTCGACGCCCTCCGGCAGGCCGGCCGAGATGTCGCGGTCGGGAGAGACGATCGCGACGACGCGGCCGGCGCCGGCCTCGCGGGCGGCAAGGATCGGCCAGGCGACCAGCGGCCGCCCGCAGACGGGATGAAGCATCTTCGGCTGCGAGGAGCGCATACGCGTGCCCTCGCCCGCCGCCATGACGAGCACTAGGGGGGAGCTCACTCATAGATCGTATTAGGGAGGGGCGGGGTGGGGG
>DASVWY010000276.1:0-4629 GCA_036392975.1 Solirubrobacterales bacterium
CGATCGTCGCCTGCGCCCGCACCGCCTCGGCGACGATCGCCCGCGTGCAGGCCGTCTTGCCGACCCCGGGGCCGCCGGTGATCAGGGAGATGCGCGAGGCGAAGGCGCCGCGCACCGCCGCCCACTGCTCCGGGGTCAGCCCCTCGGTCTCCTCGTCGTCGGCCGGCGGCGAGTCGGGCGCTTCGTGATCGAGGTGGGGTGGGGCGCCGGCGCGGGCGCGCAGGGTCGCCGCGACCGCCAGCTCCGAGGCGTGGGTCGGCTCGCGGTAGGCGCGCCCTTCGTCGAGCAGCAGCCCCGGCGCCACCGCCAGCACGTCCGGGTCGGGCGCCAGCCCGAGCAGCCTCGCCGTGCGCTGCGTCAGCTCCTCGATCGGCAGGAACGTGTGGCCTTCCTTCTGCTCGGCCTCGGAGATCGCGAATACCGCAGCGGCCTGGGCGCGCCGGCTCGACTCCGGCGGCACGTCGGCGGCGAGGGCGATCTTGTCGGCGCGGGCGAAGCCGACGCCCTCGACCTCGGTGAGGCGGTAGGGGTCCTCGTGCAGAACCGTCATCGAGCGCTCGCCGAAGCGCCTGTGGATCGGCGCCGCCAGGTGCGCCAGGCCGTGCGGCGCCAGCTGTACGTGGAGGTCGCGGATCGCGCGCGAGGCGTGCCAGGACTCGGCCGCGGCCGCCGCCTGGTTCTGGCTGACCCCGCGCAGGGAGGCGAAGACGCCGACCGGGTCGGCGGCGATCGCCGCCAGCACGCCCTCGCCGTGCTCGTCGACCAGCCGCTTGGCGCGGCTCGGCCCGATATGGCGCAGGCTGGTCAGGTAGCCGATCTGGCCCTCGCGGTCGCTGGGATCGAGCGGCAGAGCGCCCCGGGCCCGCAGCTGCCGGCCGTACTTCGAGTGGGTCTGCCAGTCGCCGCTGACTTCGGCCCGGTCGCCGGCGTTGAGGTGGGCGACGGGACCGATCAGCGGAAAGCCCTCGCCCGACTCGACGTCCTGCACCTCGAGCACCGCGTAGCCGCCGTCCTCGGCGCTGAAGATGACCCCGAGCACCTCGATCGTCCCGGTGAAGGCAGCCGCATCGGCGTCGAACAGGGTCGCTGCGCCGTTCATGCGTCAAAGCTAGCGGCCACAATGGCGGGCGATGGGCGAGGCGATCCTCTTTGCGGTGGTTGCGTCGAGCGCGCTGCCGATCGGCGCCCTGATCGCGGTCTGGCGGCCGCCGCCCCGCGCCGTCACCGCCGCCCTGCTCGGATTCGCCTCGGGCGCGCTGATCACCGCCGTCGCCTTCGAGCTGTTCGAGAAGGCCTTCGAGCACGGCGGTGCCTGGCGCGCCGGCATCGCCTTCCTCGGCGGCGCGACCGCCTTCGTCCTCATCGACGCCTGGCTGGAGCGGCGCAAGGCGCGGCAGCAGGCCCGCGGCGGAGTCGTCGGTCTGGCGCTGCTGGCCGGGGTCACCCTCGACGGCGTGCCGGAGAACCTGGCGATGGGCGTCGCCCTGCTCGAGGGCAGCGCCGTCTCCCTGCTGGTCGCGATCTTCGCCTCCAACCTGCCCGAGGCGATCGTCGGCGCCCAGAAGATGCGCGATGAGCACGGCCGCGAGGACGTGGTGCTGATCTGGAGCGCGACGGCGGCGCTGCTGGCGGTGGCGGTGGTCGTCGGCTACGTGGCGCTGGAGGGCGTCTCCGACAACTCCCTCTCCTGGCCGCTCGGCTTCGCCGCCGGCGCGGTCCTCGCCTCGCTCGCCGACACGCTGATGCCGGAGGCCTTCAGCGAGGGCGGCCCGCCGGTCGCCTACGCGACCGCGCTCGGCTTCCTCGCCTCGTTCCTGATCTCGGCCGCTTAGGATCGTGGGGGCAATGCCCGCCGCAGCCGACCGCCTGCCCTACGTCGATGAGCACTCGATCGAGATCGAGGCCGACTCCGAGGCGACCTGGGAGGCGGCGTCTCGCGTCGTCGACGGCTCGTTCGCCTCGACGGCGAGCTCGGCATTCGCCCGCCTGCTCGGTTGCGCCGACGTCGAGGCGTCCGGTCCGCGTCCGCTCGCGGTCGGCTCGACCTTCCCGGGCTTTCGCGTCGAGGCGGCGGAGCGGCCGCGGCTGCTGGGGCTGGGCGGCAGCCACCGTTTCTCCCGCTACGCGCTGATCTTCCGCGTCGAGGACCTCGGCGGTGGGCGGACCCGCCTGCGGGCCGAGACCCGCGCCGAGTTTCCCGGCCTCAAGGGCCGCGCCTACCGCGCGCTGGTGATCGGCACGCGCGGCCACGTCCTCCTCCTGCGTCGCCAGCTCGCCGCCGCCAAACGGCGCGCCGAGAGGGGCCGATCGAGATGACCGACGAGCACAGGCACGTCCACCTGCACGATCCTCAGACCCTCTACCGGCACTGGGAGGACGGGCAGTGGAACCCGTGGGAGATCGACCTCACGCTCGACGCCAGGCAGTGGGCGGAGGAGCTGGGGGAGGAGGACCGGGGCCTGATCCACTGGGCTCTCTCCTCGCTGATGGTCGCCGAGGAGCGGATCGCGACCAAGTTCACGGGGCTGGTGATGGCCTACGACTCCGAGGAGGAGGAGAGCTTCCTGGCGACCCAGCAGGTCGACGAGGTCCGCCACATGCAGTTCTACAAGCGCTTCCAGGACGAGGCGATCGCCGATCCGCAGACGATCGCCGCCCACGTCGAGCGGGCGCGGGCCGAGCTGAGCGACGACTTCCGCGCGATCTTCGACGAGGCGCTGGTCGGCGCCCACGAGCGGCTCGCGGCCAATCCCGGCGATGCCGGAGCCAAGGTCGAGTTCGTCACCGTCTACCACATGGTGATCGAGGGCACGCTCGGCCTCACCGCCTTCAACTTCATCGCCCGCTACCTGCGCGAGCAGGAGATGCTGCCCGGCTTCGTCGCGGGCTACGAGAGGATTCACCACGACGAGCAGCGCCACATCGGCTACGGCACCTGGTACCTGCAGCAGGCGATCGAGCGCAGCCCGGCGCTGGCGGAGCGAGTGCGGCAGACGCTGCGCGACCTGCTGCCCTCGGTCGCCTCCGCGCTGACCCCGCCCCAGCGCGAGGGGACCGATTGGGAGGCGCTCGGCGCCTCCGCCGAGGAGATCCGCGAGTTCGCAATCGGCGGCCTCAGCCGTCGCCTCAACGTCGTCGGCGTCCCGCTCTCCTCGCTGTAGCCCTATGCCCGATCCGACGCGGATGCCCAGTCCGGCTCAGCCCCGCGGCCTCTGCGACAGCTGCCGGCACCAGCAGCTGGTGCCGAACACGCGCGGCTCGGTCTTCTCGCTCTGCCTGCGCTCGCGCAGCGACCCCGAGTACCCGCGCTATCCGCGCCTGCCGGTGCTGAGCTGCGCCGGGCACGAACCTGGCTGAGTCGATAACTCAAGCGCGCGCCATCGGGTCCGGCTCGCCCAGCTTCGAGACCTCGGGCGCCTCGTAGGGCTGACCGGGGATGCCGCCGACGACCAGGATGCGCACGCCCTCGGCCCCCGGCCAGACCTTGCGGGTGGTTCCCGCCGCCACCCGCGCGATGTGGTCGGGGTCGAGCGGGAAGCGCTCGCCGTCGATCTCGATCTCGCCGCTGCCGCGCAGGGCGATGAAGACCTCCTCCTGGCCGTCGTGCTCGTGGTCGTGCTCGGGGTAGTTCTCGAAGTTCGGCGGCAGGTCGATGACCGCCATCCCGAACGACTCGACTCCTAGCTCGGCCCGCACCCGCTTGAAAGCGCCGAGGTAGACCGCCTCCATCTCGTCGATCTTCTTCACCGCGTACTCGCTCATGGTCTTCCTCCTGAAGTGAATGCCGGGCGGCTGGTCGCCTGGCTGGGGCCGTGGATGGTACCCGATTTGCACGAACGTTCGTGCTTTTCTGTAACCTGAAGAAGATGAGCGCGATCGCCACTTCCGGCACCGTGGCGCCTGGCAAGGGCGCGACGACGCGTGCGGCGATCCTCGACCGCGCCGTCGACCTCGCCTCCGCCGAGGGTTTGGAGGGGCTGACGATCGGGCGCCTCGCGGCCGAGCTGGAGATGAGCAAGAGCGGCCTCTTCGCCCACTTCGGTTCCAAGCAGGAGCTGCAGCTGGCGACCGTCGAGGCCGCCGCGCGACGCTTCCGCGAGGCGGTGGTCGACCCCGCCGCCAGCGCGGCCGACGGCGCCCCGCGTCTGCGGGCGATGGCCGATCGCTACCTCGCTCACGTCAACGCCTACTCGGGCGGTTGCTTCTGGGCCTCGACCGCGGCCGAGTACGACGACCGCCCGGGCCCGGTGCGGGACGCGATCGCCGCCGCCCTCGACGCCTGGCTCGCCGAGCTGGAGCGCCAGGCCCGCATCGCGGGTCTGCCTGACCCGGATCGGATCGCCTTTGAGCTCTACGCCGTGGTGATGGGAGCCAACTCGCGCTACCGCCTCTCCGGCGAGCGCCGCGTCTTCGACCACGCCCGCACCGCGATCGACCGTCTGCTGGCGGAGGCGACGTGAGCGACGGCGACGCGATCGCGGCAGGTCCCGCCGAGACGAGGATGGCTATGGCGGCCGACTTCGTCCGCCGCTTCGCCGAGTACTGGTCGGCGCCGACGCCGGAGCGGCTGGAGACGGTCCTGTCGGAGCGCGTGCGCCTGGTGGCGCCGATGACGCCGACGACCGAGAC
>DASVWY010000277.1:0-3337 GCA_036392975.1 Solirubrobacterales bacterium
CGGCTTGCCGACCAGGATCTTGATCCGGTGCCCGAGCCGCTCGGAGACCTCGTCGACGCGCTCGCGGATCGCGCTCAGCTGGTCGCGGTCGGCGGGCGGGGCTGCTCCGTCGACCCCGGTCGGGGCGCGGTAGGCGCCGAACGCCTCGCGCAGGACACCTGCCCACTCGCCGGTCGTCGCTCCGGCCTTGGCGGCGGCGATGGTCGCCGGCATCACGTTGGCGCTCTCGTCGGCGGCGACGCGGCCGAGCTCCTCGAGCGCCACCCGCACCGCGTCCTCGTCGCGCTCGGCCTTCCAGGCCGCCAGCGCCTCGACCCGTTCCCGCTCGACCTCGGGGTCGGGGGTGAGGATGCCGCCGTCGGCGCCGGCGGTCAGCGGCGAGTCCTCGCTCTCGGTGAAGCTGTTCTGGCCGACTACCTTCAGCTCGCCGCTCTCGATCCGCGCCACCCGCTCGCGGTGCGACTCGACCAGGCGGGCCTTCATGTAGGGGACGGCGGCGACGGCGCCGCCGTGCTCCTCGACCACCGCCATCTCGGCCCGGGCGCCCTCGACCAGCTCCTCGACCAGGCCGTCCATCACCACCGAGCCCTCGAAGATGTCGGGGTACTCGAGCAGGTCGGTCTCGTTCGCCAGCACCTGCTGGATCCGCAGGCTCCACTGCTGGTCCCAGGGGCGGGGGAGGCCCATCGCCTCGTTCCACGCCGGCAGCTGGATCGCGCGGGCGCGGGCGTCGCGGCTGAGGGTCACGGCCAGCGCCTCGAGCACGATCCGCTGCACGTTGTTCTCCGGCTGCGCCTCGGTCAGGCCGAGGCTGTTGACCTGGACCCCGTAGCGGAAGCGCAGCATCTTCTCGTCGCTGACGCCGTAGCGCTGACGGCCGATCTCGTTCCAGATCCGGCCCATCGCCCGCAGCTTGGCAATCTCCTCGATCAAGCGGATGCCGGCGTTGACGAAGAAGGAGATGCGGCCGAAGACCTTCGGGAAGTCGGCTTCGGCGACCTGGCCGCGCGCCTTTACTTCGTCCAGCACGGCGATCCCGGTCGAGAGTGCGTAGGCGATCTCCTGCACGGGCGTCGCCCCCGCCTCCTGCAGGTGGTAGCTGCAGATGTTGGTCGGGTTCCAGCTCGGCACCTCGTTGACCGTGAAGGCGACCATGTCGGCGATCAGCCGCATCGAGGGCTCGGGCGGGAAGGCGTAGGTGCCGCGCGAGAGGTACTCCTTGATGATGTCGTTCTGGGTCGTACCTGTCAGCCTGGCGCGCTCGACGCCGTTCTCCTCGGCGACGGTGACGTAGAGGCCGAGCAGCCAGGCGGCGGTCGCGTTGATCGTCATCGAGGTGTTCATCTCGTCCAGCGGGATGCCGTCGAGCAGCTGGTGCATGTCGCCCTTGTGGGCGATCGAGACGCCGACCTTGCCGACCTCGCCGCGGGCCAGCACGTGGTCGGGGTCATAGCCGGTCTGCGTGGGCAGGTCGAAAGCCACCGAGAGGCCGGTCTGGCCCTTTTCGAGGTTGCGGCGGTAGAGCTCGTTGGAGCGACGGGCGTCGGAGTGGCCGGCGTAGGTCCGCATCACCCAGGGACGGTCGCGCTCGGGCAGTCGGTGGTCGGACATCGAATCGAATGATATTGCCGCCGGACGTGCCTGAGTTTTTGCCCCTATATAGACGCATAAGCTCAGGCACGCCCCGAAAGACGGCGTTCAGGACGAAGGTAAGCGCTTCTTTTGGCCGGGGCCGTGTTTAGGCTGCGGACGATGCGAACGCGGCTCATCACCTCTGCCGTGCTGGTCCTGGCCGGACTGACGGCCCTCGGCGGCACGGCCGGCGCCGCCCTGGTCGGGCTCTACCGCAACAGCATGGAGAGCGACGCCCAGCGCGGGCAGATCGGCAAGCTCTCGGGCGATCGCTGCGGCCGTGGCGGCTCGCCCAACGCCTTCCGGATCGAGGTCGGCAAAGCGACCAGCGAGTGCGCCTACCGAACCCCGGTGGTCGGCCGCGACCTCGAGATCGCCGCCACCCTGCGACTCTTCGGCTCGACCCCGAAAGCGGTCAAGCGCAAGGCCTTCCTCGCCGTCAACCTGCGCACCGGCGAAGCCGGCGCCGGCTACCAGCTCGCCGTCTTCCCCTTGCAGCGCAAGGCGCAGGTCCGCAAGGTCCTCAGCGACGGCGAAGTCGAATACCTGCACATCGAGAAGGGGCTCCGCGCGGTCAAGGGAACCGACCAGCCGAACCAGCTGCGGCTGCGCGCCTTCAACATCGGCAGCGGTCCGGACAAAGGCAAATGCCGGGTCGTCGCCTTCGTCGGCAACCGCCCGGTTGCCGATCTGCTCGATCCCGGCGCCGGCGAGCTGCAGGGTCGCGGGTCCGGCTTCTCGATCGGCGCCGTTGGCAACGCGAAGGGCGTCGTCGGCAGCGTCGACGATCTCGTGATCAGAGTCCCGAGTCCCTTCTAGCCCGGGGCGGGGCCGCCTCTTGGTTCAAAGAATTTCCGCATAATGCGGGCGATGTCGACCACCGTGGAGATGCCGCGCCAGGCTGGTCCCGGCTCGGGCCTGGGCGGCGAGTGGCGGGTGATCGTCTGCAACGACGACCACAACACCTTCGACCACGTCGCCGGGACCCTGGCCCGCGTGCTGCCCGGTGTCAGCCTCGAGCAGGGACACGAGATCGCCGAGCAGATCCACAACAGCGGCCAGGCGATCGTCTGGTCGGGACCGCGCGAGACCGCGGAGCACTACTGGGAACAGCTCAACTCGGCGGGCCTGACGATGGCGCCGCTGGAGCGCGCCTGACAAATCGGTCCCTGAGCCGTTGAGAAGGCGAGGCGTCGTCAGCCCTTTCCCACCCCATGGTATTGGGTTGCGACGCCTCTTAAATCAGCAAGCCGTCTGCTGCTGGCGGCTCGCGTCGAGGAGGGTGGACCGGAGAGCGTCGACGACGTCCTCGACGTCCTCGTCGGTGAGCTTGGGAGAGAGCGGCAGCGACACCGTCCGATCGGAGATCCACTCCGAGCTTGGGAAGTCGCCACGCTCGTAGCCGTGGGCCTCGCGGTAGTAGGGGTGGAGGTGGAGGGCGCGGTAGTGGACGCCGGATCCGATTTTCCGCCGGTGCAGGGCCAGCAGCACCTCGTCGCGAGTGCACGTCACCCGCTCGAGGTCGAGCATGACCGTGTAGAGGTGCCGCGCGTGGCGGGTTCCCGGTTCCTCCGGGGCCGGCGTCTGCAACGGCAGGTCGGCGAAGGCCTCGTCGTAGCGGCGCCAGATCGCCTGGCGCCGCTCCAGGTTGGCCTCCGCGCGCGCCAGCTGGTGGATGCCGAGGGCGGCTTGGAGGTCCATCATG
>DASVWY010000278.1:0-2276 GCA_036392975.1 Solirubrobacterales bacterium
CTCGGGAGCGGAGGGTTCGAGGAACTGATGGCCGAGGAAGCGGCACGCGTATACGCCGAGGCGCTGTTCGACGTGGCCAAGGCGAAGGGCAAGCTCGACGCGATCCGCGACGAGCTGGCGCAGTTCGCCGACGCCCTCGACGGCGACCGCGAGCTGCAGGTCTTCTTTTTCAGTCCCTACTTCTCTTCGGCCGAGAAGAGCGCCGGGATGAAGCGGGCAATCAGCGGCGCCGACCCCGAGTTCGTCAACTTCCTCGAGTTGCTGATCGAGAAGGGGCGGGTGCCCGAGGTGTTCCGCATCCGCCGCCACTTCGATCAGCTCTGGAAAGAGGAGAACAAGCGGATCGACGTGACCGTGACCAGCGCGGTCGAGCTCGACCCCGCCGTGGTGGCGAAGGTCGGCGAGGAGATCGAGCGCCAGGCCGGCCGCAAGGTCGAGCTGGCGAGCCGGGTCGACGAGGACATCCTCGGCGGCATCGTCCTGCAGGTAGGCAACATGGTCCTCGACGCGAGCATCCGCGCGCGCTTGGAGAAACTTCGAAAGAGCGTCGCCCAGGCGGCCTAAGGAGGCTTAGAGCACCCTCATGGAAATCAAGCCCGACGAGATCGCATCGATTCTGCGCGAGCGGATCGAGGGACTGGACACCGGCAGCGCCGACCTCTCCGAGGTCGGGACGGTCCTCTCCGTCGCCGACGGGATCGCCCGCATCCACGGTCTCGACAACTGCATGGCGCTGGAGATGCTGGAGCTGCCGCACGGGGTCACCGGCCTCGCCCTCAACCTCGAGGAGGACAACGTCGGCGCCGTCCTCTTCGGTGAGTGGGACAAGGTCGTCGAGGGCGACACCGTCAAGCGCACCGGCGAGCTGCTGCGGATTCCGGTCGGTGACGAGCTGCTCGGTCGCCTCGTCGACCCGCTCGGCCGTCCGCTCGACGACAAGGGTGAGATCGCCACCACCCAGACCCGCCCGGCCGAGTTCAAAGCTCCCGGCGTCGTCCAGCGCCAGCCGGTGACCGAACCGGTGCAGACCGGCCTGATGTCGATCGACGGGATGATCCCGATCGGCCGCGGCCAGCGAGAGCTGATCATCGGCGATCGCCAGACCGGCAAGACGGCGATCGCGATCGACACGATCATCAACAACCGCGACAAGGACATGATCTGCATCTACGTCGCGATCGGCCAGCGGATGTCGACCGTCGTCCAGCTGAAGGAGGTGCTGGAGGAGAACGGCGCGATGGAGAACACGATCATCGTCGCCGCCCCCGCCGACGAGGCGGCGCCGATCAAGTTCATGGCTCCCTATGCCGGGTGCGCGATGGGCGAGCACTTCCTCTACAACGGCAAGGACGCGCTCTGCGTCTACGACGACCTCACCAAGCACGCCTACGCCTACCGGCAGATGTCGCTGCTGCTGCGGCGCCCGCCCGGGCGCGAGGCCTACCCCGGCGACGTCTTCTACCTGCACTCGCGGCTCTTGGAGCGGGCGGTGAAGTTGAACGACGAGCTCGGCGGCGGCTCGCTGACGGCGCTGCCGATCATCGAGACGCAGGCCTCAGACGTGTCCGCCTACATCCCGACCAACGTCATCTCGATCACCGACGGGCAGATCTTCCTCGAGTCCGACCTCTTCTACTCGGGCGTGCGGCCGGCGATCAACGTCGGCATCTCGGTCTCGCGGGTGGGCGGCAACGCGCAGACCAAGGCGATGAAGAAGGTCGCCGGCAAGCTGCGCCTCGACCTCTCCCAGTACCGCGACCTCGAGGCCTTCGCCCAGTTCGGCTCCGAGCTCGACCCCGAGACGCAGAAAACGCTGAACCGGGGCGAGCGGCTGGTCGAGCTGCTGAAGCAGAAAGAGCGCGAGCCGCTCGAGGTCGCCGACCAGGTCGCCGCGATCTACTCCGGCACCGGCGGCTTCCTCGACCGGGTCAAGACCGAGCGCGTCAGCGAGTTCCTGCGCGACCTGCGGATCCGACTCCGCGCCGAGAAGGCCGAGCTGCTCGAGCGGATCGGCTCCAGCGGCAAGCTCGAGGAGGCCGACGAGGAGGAGCTGGGGGCGGCGATCCGCGAGTTCGTCGACGACTTCGGCCCCGACTTCGACGAGCACGGCGACCCGCTCGAGGCCGGCGAGTCGGACCGGATCCGCTCCGAGGAGGAGCGGGCAAAGCCCGGTCGCACCGCTGAAGCGGCCGAGTCTGAGACGGAGAGGGAGGCAACTCCCGCATGACCCTCGGCGTTTGGGGAGGGGCGGGGGGGGGGGGGCGGGGGGGGGGGGG
>DASVWY010000279.1:0-11639 GCA_036392975.1 Solirubrobacterales bacterium
GACCAGGTTGGTGTCCTCGGCGCCGTGCTCCGCGATCGGCGCGGCCGCCGCAACCTCGGCCCGAACGCCCGCGGCGTCGTCCCCGGACTCGACCCAGCCGGCCGAGATCGCGAGCAGGAAGACGGCACCGACCACGGCGCCGCCCAGCAGGGCGGAGCCAAATGAGGAGCCGAGGAAACGCTTCATTGGGCCGAATGATCGGGCCCCAGTTCTAAGTTCTCCTAAAGAGAACGCTGGGGGCGGCGCGCTAAGGCAGGTGGTGCTCCTTGGTCCCCTCGTCGGCGCCGGTCAGCTCACGGACCAGCGCTTCCGGGTCCGCGGCGCCCATCAGGGCGGCGCCAATCAGGACCGCATCGACGCCGACCCGTTCCAGCTCCTCCAGCTCAGCGCGCGCCGAGATGCCGCTCTCGGCGACGACGGTCTTGCCGGCCGGCACGTCGGGCATCAGCTCGTAGGTGGTGGCGACCTCGACGATGCCCTCGTCGAGGTTGCGGTTGTTGATGCCGATCACGTCCGCGTCCAGCTCCAGCGCCCGCTCCAGCTCCTCGGCGTCGTGGACCTCGACCAGGCAGTCGAGGTCGAGGCGACGTGCCTCCCCATACAGCGCCCGCAGCTGCTCGTCTGCGAGCGCGCGGACAATCAGGAGCACCGCGTCGGCTCCGTACACCGCGGCCTCGTAGAGCTGGTAGGGATCGACGATGAAGTCCTTGCGCAGAATCGGCAGGTCGCAGCCGGCGCGGGCGGCCTGCAGGTCGTCGAGCGAGCCGCCGAAGTGGCGTTCGTCGGTCAGCACCGAGAGGGCGGCGGCGCCACCGCGCTCGTAAGCGCCGACCTGCGCCGCAACCGTCGCGCTGGTCGATATCTCGCCGGCGCTCGGCGAACGGCGCTTGAACTCGGCGATCAGCGAGAGGCCGGGCCGGACCAGCGCCTCGTTGAAGGGCCGGTCGCGGCCGCGCTCGGGAAGTCGCGACTCGAGGTCGGCCTGGGAAGTCCGGCTGCGGCGCTCCTCCACTCCTTCGCGCGCAGCACCGATGAGCTGCTCGATCATGCCCACTGAGGGTGCAAGCCTAGTCGTTGCCGAGGGCGGTGGTGGTGGCGATCAGCCGCTCGAGCAGCTCGCCCGCGGCGCCTTGGTCCACGGCCGCGGCTGCCTTCTCGACCCCCTCGCCGAGGCTCTCGGCGAGGCCGCCGACGTAGATCGCGGCGGCGGCGTTGAGCAGGACGAGGTCGCGCCGGGGGCCCTGCTCACCGTTCAGCACCGCCCGCGAGGCGGCGGCGTTCTCGGCCGGACTGCCGCCGGCCACCTCGTCCAGCTCCGCGGCGCCGAGCCCGAACTCGCCCGGCTCGACGAACCACTCCTCGGTGCCGCCGTCCGCCACCTCGATCACCCGCGTGCGGGCCGAGATCGAGAGCTCGTCGACGCCGTCCTCGGCGGCGACGACGAGCGCCCGCACGCTGCCGAGGCCGACCAGGGCCTCGGCGATCGTCTCCTGGTAGCGGCGGTCGGAGACGCCGAGCAGCTGTCGTTGGGCGCCGGCCGGGTTGGTCAGCGGCCCGAGGAAGTTGAAGATCGTCCGCACCCCCAGCTCCTTGCGCGCGGGCACCACGTGCGCCATCGCCGCGTGGTGGCGCGGCGCGAACATGAACCCGAAGCCGACCTCGTCGATGCAACGCCCGACCTGCTCGGGTCCGAGCTCGATCTCGACACCGAGCGCCTCCAGCAGGTCGGCGGAGCCGCAGCGGCTCGTGCTGGAGCGGTTGCCGTGCTTGGCGACGGCGCAGCCTGCCCCCGCCGCGACCAGCGCCGCGGTGGTCGAGACGTTGAAGGTGGAGGGGCCGCCGCCGGTGCCGGCGGTGTCGACAAGGTCCCCCCGGGCCGTCTGTACCGGCGTCGCCAGAGCCCGCATCGTCCGCGCCAACCCGACCAGCTCGGGAACCGTCTCCCCCTTCGCCCGCAGGGCGATCAGGAAGGCCCCGGTCTGGACGTCGCTGGAGCGCCCCTCCATGATCTCGGCCAGCACCGCGGCGGCGTGGTCGGCGGTCAGGTGGTCGCCGGCGCAGACCGCGTCGATCGCTCGCGTCACCACGTCGTTAGGCGCCATCGGACCCGCGTTCGCTGTTTGTCTCGCTATTGGCAACAAAACGCGAACTCACTCCCAGGAAGTTGGCCAGCAGGTGCTTGCCCTGCGGGGTGAGGACGGACTCGGGGTGGAACTGGACGCCCTCGGCCGGCAGCTCCCGGTGGCGGGCGCCCATCACGACCTCGCCGAGGCTGGCGGTCAGCTCCAGCTCCTCGGGCAGGTCGGGGTCGGCGACCAGCGAGTGGTAGCGGCCGGCGACCAGCGGACTCGGTAGGCCGGCGTAGATCGCCCGCCCGTCGTGCTCGACCTCGGCCTCCTTGCCGTGAATCGGCTCGCCCTGCACGGTGCGGCCGCCAAAGGCCTCGACCAGCGACTGATGGCCGAGGCAGACGCCGAGGACCGGCGTCCCCGCCTCGGCGAAGGCACGAATCGCCTCGATCGAGATCCCGGCCTCGGCTGGCGTGCAGGGGCCCGGCGAGACGACGAGGCGCTCGGCGCCACGCTCCAGCAGCTCCTCGACGCTTGCCTTGTCGTTCCGCACGACCTCGACCTCGGCCCCCAGCTCGCCCAGGTACTGGACGAGGTTGTAGGTGAAGCTGTCGTAGTTGTCGATGACGAGGACTCGCATCAGGTCACCGTCACGGCCAATCCGGTTGCTCGCAGGCCAGCTCGACGGCGCGGAAGACCGCCTTGGCCTTGTTGACCGACTCGTTGAACTCGTAGGCCGGCTTCGCGTCGGCGACGGTGCCGCCGCCGGTCTGGACGTGGATCTGGCCGTCCTTGGCGACGACGGTGCGGATGTGGATCGCGGTGTCGAGGTCGCCGTTCCAGGAGAGGTAGCCGATCGCGCCGCCGTAGGAGCAGCGCTTGATCGGCTCCAGCTCGTCGATGATCTGCATCGCCCGCACCTTCGGCGCGCCGGAGAGGGTGCCGGAGACCTGGCTGACGATGTGGAGGACGTGCGAGTAGGTCTCCACGACCATCAGCTCGTCGACTTCGACCGTCCCGTACTCGCAGACCCGGCCGAGGTCGTTGCGGCCGAGGTCGACCAGCATCACGTGCTCGGCCCGCTCCTTGGCGTCGTTGACGAGGCGCTCGGCGAGGCGCCGGTCCTCCTCCTCGCTGGCGCCGCGCGGGTAGGTGCCGGCGATCGGCCGGGTCTCGACCCGGCTCCCGTGGACTTTGACCAGTGGCTCCGGCGAGGCGCCGGCGATCTGGAAGTCGCCGAACTCGAGGAAGTACATGTAGGGCGACGGGTTGACCGCGCGCAGGCCGCGGTAGATCGAGAAGGCCTCGACCGGCGCCGGCGCGGAGAAGCGCTGCGAGGGCACCACCTGGAAGGCGTCGCCGGCGTGGACGTACTCGACGATCCGCGTCACCGCGGCTTCGAACTCCTCCCGCTCCATGTTGGAGACGAAGCGCGGCGGCTCGGCAAGAGCCGGCCGCTCCGGCACGGGGACGGCGCCGCGCAGCCGGCTGCGGACCTCGGCGATCGCCGCCGCCGCGCGCTCGTAGGCGGCGTCGATTCCGCCCTCGTCGTCGGCGAAGGCGCAGGCCATGATTGTCAGCTCGTGGCGCAGGTGGTCGAAGGCGAGCAGGACGTCGGTCACCATCAGCGCCATGTCGGGCAGGCCGAGGGTGTCCGGGTTCGGCTCCCCTAGCGGCTCGACCGTGCGGACCAGGTCGTAGCCGAAGAAACCGACCGCGCCGCCGGCGAACGGCGGCAGGCCCTCGACCGGCGCCAGCCGGAAGCGAGCGAGGTAGTCGGCGACCGCGGCGTAGGGATCCGGCGCATCGAGGTCGCCGGAACCGTTGGAGCCGGAGAGGGTCCCGTCGCTCCAGCGCAGCACCTCGCGGGGACGGATGCCGACGAAGGAGTAACGGCCGACCTGACCCTGCTCGGCCGACTCGAGCAGGAAGCAGGGCGCGCCGGGCGGCTCTCCCGCCCGCAGCTTGAGAAAGGCCGAGACGGGCGTCTCGCAGTCGTCGACGAAGCGCGCCCGGACCGGGACGACGTTGCCCCGCCCCGCCAGCTCGCGCGCTTCCGCGAGGCTCGGCTCGAGCCGCAGCTCCGACTCAGCGACGACGGCCATTGAGCACTTCCATAACCGCGGACTGCGGGACCTGACGCGAAGCGAGCAGGACGCTGAGGTGGTAGAGCAAGTCTGCGGCCTCTTCGGCGACCCGCTCGTCGGTCTCCTCGCGCGCGGCCCGCACCACCTCCTCGGCCTCCTCCTCGACCTTCTCGCCGATCAGGCCGGGATCGTCGAGCAGCTTCACCGTGTAGCTGCCCGCGGGCCGCTCGGCGGCGCGGCTGCGCAGGACGCGCTCCAACGCCGCCAGGGTCTCGTGCGGGGCCGGCGCCGGCTCGCCCGGGACCGCCGGCGCATCGACCTCGGTCGAGGCAGCCCCACCCAGCTCGCGGTAGAAGCAACTGCGCTCGCCGGTGTGGCAGGCGGGCCCGGTCGGCTCGACCAGGGCGAGGATGGCGTCACCGTCGCAGTCGTAGCGGAGCTGTCGCAGCTGCAGCACGTTGCCCGAGGTTTCCCCCTTGCGCCAGATCTCCTGCCGCGAGCGGCTGTAGAAGTGCAGTTCGCCGGTCTCGGCGCTGAGCCGCAGCGCCTCCTCGTTGACGTAGGCAAGGGTCAGCACCTCGCCGCTGGCGAAGTCCTGTGCCACGCACGGGGCCAGGCCGCGCTCGTCGAACCGAACCTGCTCGAACATCAGGCAATCGTAGTCGCCGCCCACCGAGCGACACGCCGGCCACCGGCCTTGGATGGCCACCTCCAGCGGCGGCCGTCACTCTCGCGGCGCTATTCGCCCTTCCGGCAGGGGCTTGGGGGCTCCCGCCTCGACGGTCGCCCGGCGGTCTGTCTTCGCTTTCTCCGCTGTCCTGATCGCCTTGACCTGATCGCGCCCCAGCTCCTTCTGGACGTCGTCCAGCCAACGAAAGTCCGGCGGCGGCACGGTGGAGCCCCGCTCGAGCAGGTCTTCGTACACCGGGCCGTGCAGGAGCTCGGCTGTGCTGTCGTAGCCGAGGACGAAGCGGCTGTGCATCTCCTCCAGCACCGCCAAGGCCGAGCGCAGACGCGTCCAGCGGTGGCTGTCCCAGGTGATCCGATCGCCTTTCGGCTCGCGGGTATAGGCGTCGCGCAAAAGCTCGCCGGCGCTCTTCCCGCGTTCGATCAGCGCTGTGATCGTCTTCTCGTCCATGGCGAGATTCATGCCGCCCTCCGCCTTGCTCAGGGAGACGTGGGCGATCCGGTCGCGGTAGCCGGGCACCCGCATCTGTCCCTCGTCCGCCCTCGTCTGCATCGTCTCGCCGATCCCGGTGAGGAACTCGTAGAGCCTGCGGTCCTTGTGCGGACGCCGCGAGCGAGGTGGCAGGCGGTACCACCAATCCTCGACCGCCTCGTCCTCGCGTTCGACCATCTCCGTGTTCTTGGCCTGTTCCTCGTCCGGCGTCTCGCCGAGTCGAAAGGGGCGCAGGTTGATGCCGAAGGTCGGCCGCCGAGGCACCAGGCCGTCGAAGAAGTGAATCGGGAAGTTGCTCGAGATGCCGCCGTCGGAGAACCAGCAGACTTCGGGTTTGGGCGCCTTCGCGGACTTGGGCCCGCCGGGCTCGGGGACGTCCCGCTTCCTCGACTCGTCCACCCGCCACAGCGGCACGGCTGAGAGCAGGACGGGGAAGGAGAGGCTCATGCGGGTCGCGACGATCACCGGCATGTCCTCGGGCTTCGGCAGCCCCCTCAGCTCCTCGCCACCGGCGCCTTCCGCCGATCCGGTGCCGCAGCGCTCCATCCATTCGACGACCTCCTCCGGAAAGAGCTTGCGGAACTGGTCCGGGCAGAAGAACCATCCCTCGCTCTCCATCGGCAGCCGGTGGGCGCGCCGGTTGGTGAGGTTGGTGGTCATCATCGCCAGCTCTACCTCGCGGTCCTCGGGAGCGGGGTAAGCCCCCCTGCGCTCGTTGTCCGGCCCCAGCCAGAGGTGGCCGAAGGTCAAAGGTGTATTGCCACGCAGACCCGCGTATCGGTTGAGTGTTCGGTGCAGCCAGGGCGTCAGCGGAGCGGGCCCGCTTTCCTCGTCGGCCTCGAACGCCTCCGTCCATCCAGAGCAGAGCCCGTAGCCGTTGTCGGGGACCGCCCGGACGAGCTTAGCCGCGAGATGGGCCAGCAGCGCCAGGATCGCGCCCGAGGCAAGGAGCAAAAGGCCCGCGGCGTAGGCGGCCCACATCAACGCGCCCGAGCCGCTGGCGGCAAACAGAAGCAGGGCGATGCCAGGCAGCGCGCCAAGTCCCACGACGCGCCAGTTGCGGGAGAAGGCAACGGCGATCGCCCGACCGGTGCCCTTCGTGACCTTGGCGAGGAGGATCGCGAAAAGGCCCTCGGTGGCTGCCTGGGGCTGGAACAGACCGGGCAGGTTGCCGGGCTCCCCGAGCCAGTCGGGCAGCTCGTCCAGGCGCTCGAAGCCATCTGTGTCGCGGCCGTACTCCGCCGCGGCCGTCGCCGCGGCCGCGATCGCGCCGGCCGAAGTGCCGCCGACGTTGCGGAAGCGGAACGTCCGCGCCAGCTCGGTAACCGCCCGCGGGTACACCACCCCACTGGTGATGCCTCCCTTCATGACGATGTCGCAGCTGCGCGATGGGTCGGCGTAGACGCTGTGTTTGGACTCTCCGCCCTCGACCATACGGCTCCTCCCGATTGGGAAGAACCTACTCGATGCCAAGCCGGTCGAGGAGCCCCTCGTCGCGGCGCCAGCGGCGGCGAACGCTGACCCGGAGGTCGAGGTGGACCTTGGCGCCCAGCTCCGCTTCGAGCGAGCGGCGCGCGGCCGTGCCGATCTCGGTCACCTTGGCCCCGCCCTTGCCGATCAAGATCCCCTTCTGGGACTCGGTCTCGGCCCAGATCTCGGCCCTGACCGTGACCATCCCGTCCTCGCGCTCGGCTACCTCCTTCACCGCGACCTCGACCGAGTGGGGGATCTCGTCGCGGGTCCGGTTCAGCACCTGCTCGCGGATCAGCTCGGCCAGCATCGTCTCGCTGGACTGGTCGCTGCGGTCCTCCGGCGGGTACATGTAGGGACCCTCGGGAACCAGCTCGCCGAGCCGGGCGACCAGCGCCTCCAGCCCCTCGCCGCTGCGAGCGCTGATCGGAAAGACTTCGTCGACCCCCTCCAGCTCGGCGGCCGCGGCAAGCACCGGGACCATCTCGTTCGGCCCAAGCCGGTCGGCCTTGTTGACGGCGCAGATCGTCGGCGTCCTCGAGCCGGCCTCCAGCAGGGCGTTGGCGATGAAGCGGTCGCCGGGGCCGATTCCCTCCTCGCCGTTGACGACGATCAGGGCAACGTCGGAATCGGCCAGCTCGCGCTCGACCCGGCGCTGCATCCGCTCCGTCAGCACGTCGCGAGGTCGCTGCACCCCGGGCAGGTCGACCAGCACCAGCTGCCGCTCTTTCTCAGTGTCGGTGGCGATGCCGCGGATCGCCCGCCGCGTCGTCTGCGGGCGCATCGAGACGATCGCGACGTGGTCGCCGACGATCGCGTTGACCAGGGTCGACTTGCCGACGTTGGGCCGACCGGCGAGGCCGACGAAGCCGGCGCGGGTCATCGCAGCCGCGCCAGCACGTCGGCCTGCGTCCGCAGCATTTGCCCCTCGTCGGTTTCGTGGTCCATCCCGCAGAGGTGGAGGACGCCGTGCACCGCCGCCTCGACCACGTCCTCGCAGTGCTCGGGGCAGATCGCCACGTCGCCCAGCTCGCGGGGGCCGGCGGTGGGGCCGGCGCCGTCGAGCGGGAAGGCGAGGACGTCGGTCGGGGCGTCCCGGCCCCGATGCTCGCGGTTCAGCTGCCGGATCCGCGCCGCCCCCACCAGCTCGACGCCGAGGTGGCCGTCGCCCACCCCCGCCGCCTCCAGAGCGGCCTCGACCGCGCTGCGCAGCTCGACCGGCACGTCGGAGAGGTCAGGCGCCATCCGCGGCCGCTGGCCCCTCGCCCTGCCGGCGCTCGGCGTGCTCGCCGTAGGCGGCGACGATCCGCTGCACCAGCTTGTGGCGAACCACGTCCTCGCCGCCGAAGCGGACGAAGGAGATGTCCTGCACCTCACCGAGGATGTCGCGCACGACGACCAGGCCGGAGCGCTGATCGGTCGGCAGGTCGATCTGGGTGATGTCGCCGGTGACGACCATCCGCGAGTTGAAGCCGAGCCGGGTCAGGAACATCTTCATCTGCTCGGGGCTGGTGTTCTGCGCCTCGTCGAGGATCACGAAGGAGTCGTTGAGGGTTCGGCCGCGCATGAAGGCAAGCGGCGCCACCTCGATCACGCCGCGCTCGAAGTAGCCGTTGACCCGGTCGGGGTCGAGCATGTCGTAGAGGGCGTCGAAGAGCGGCCGCAGGTAGGGATCGACCTTGGCCTGGATGTCGCCGGGCAGAAAGCCGAGCCGCTCGCCGGCCTCGACCGCGGGGCGGGTGAGGATGATCCGCTGCACCTCGCGCTCGGCGAGGGCGTGGGCGGCCATCGCAACCGCGAGGAAGGTCTTGCCGGTGCCGGCGGGGCCGATCCCGAAGGTGATCGTGTGGCGGCGGATCGAGTCGACGTAGCGTTTCTGGTTGAGCGTCTTCGGCGCCACCTTGGTGTTGCGGTGGCGCCAGACGACGTCCTCGAGGATGCCGGCCGGGCTCTCGTGGGCGTCGAGGGCGCCGGTCACCGCTTCGATCGTCCCGGGCGCCACCTCGTGGCCCTGCTCGATCAGGTCGACCAGCTCATCGACCACCGTGGCGGCGGTCTGCACGTCGTCGGAGGAGCCGTCGAGGGTCAGGACGTTGCCTCGCAGGTGAAACTCGCAGTCCAGATGGCCGCGCAGCTCCCGCAGGACCGCATCCTCGGAGCCCGCCAACTCGGCGGCGACGGAATTGTCGAGGGTCAGCTGCCTACGAGCCAAGCTTCTCACGCACCGCCGCGCTGACCCGCTTACCGTCGGCGCGGCCGCCGACCTTCGGCATCAGCGCCGACATAACCTGGCCCATCTGCTTCTGCTCGGAGGCGCCGCTCTCGGCGATCGCCTCCGCGACCAGCGCCTCCAGCTCCTCGTCTGAGAGCTGCTGCGGCAGGTAGGCCTCGATCAGCTCGGCCTCCGAGCTCTCGGCGCCCGCCTGCTCGGCGCGGCCCGCCTCGCGGTAGGCCTCGGCCGCCTCGAGCCGCTTCTTGCGCTCCCGTTGCAGGACCGCCACCTCGTCTCCCTTGCCGAGCTTGGCGTCCTGCTGCAGCGAGTCGACGATCATCCGCAGCGCCGCGGCGCGCTCGCGCTCGCCGGCCTTCATTGCCGTGCGCACGTCTGCCTGAACCTGTTCGAGGACGCTCATTGCGGATTAAGGGTAGTCGGCGGCGTCCGGGGCTACCGCGAGGCCCTTGGAGACCAGATCGGCCATATCGGCGCTGACCAAAGTCCAGCCGTAGCGACGGGCGGCTGCCACATAAGCGGCGTCATAGGCGGTGAGGCCGTGCTCGGCCGAGAGGTCGAGTGCTGATTCGGCCAGGCTGGCGTCGATGGCGACTATCTGCTCGCGGCAGCGCTCCGCGAGCAAACGCAGGAGGTGACGTGCTTCACCCAACTGCTTCTTTCTTGCCCCCACTACATTCGCGACCTCGTAGAAGGTCAGATCCATCGCAGCCAGCGACCGTCCGACATCGAGCACTATCGAGCGCGAAGCCTCACGAAACGGATCCTCCGGGTCGCGAGCGGCAATCCACACGCTCGCATCGACCAGGAGGGTCTCAGTGCGATTCACGGTCTTCACGGATGAGCCTTGCCGCTTCGCCACCCATGGGAGCCGTTGCCTTGTCGAGGAGCTCCTTTAGCTCCTCGCGCCTCATCGCCTGCTCGACGCCCAGCTCGCGCTCCGCCAGCCGCCGCAGGAAACCGCTGCGGGTCTCACGGTTGGCTCGTGCCTGGGCATCGAGCCGCTCGAGGAGGTCGTCGGGCATTGAGATCATAACCTTGGCCACGAAGGGAGTATATACGGTATTGCCGGATGTAATCGTCGTCGTCATCATCGGCCGATCTTCCCGGGCCGGCGATCACGGGTGGGTCAACGAAGTGCCGAATCTGGAAATTCTTCGTCTCAGGCCTGCGCCGGGATCTCGATCCGCTCGATCGCGCCGAGCGGCATCTGCAGGAAACGGCTGCCCAGCTCGCGGAAGGACTCGATGTCGGCCGTGCAGAGGAAGCTGTACTCGCCCTCCCCCCTGGTCTGGCGCAGCAGGCCCCGCGAGTCGAGGCAGCGCTGGGCCGCGGCGGCGACGGCATGGCCACCGCTGACCAGGCGCACGTCGCGCCCGAGAATGCGCTGCAGCATCGGGGCGACCAGCGGATAGTGGGTGCAGCCGAGGATCAGCGTGTCGACCTCAGCCCGCTTCAGGGGCACGCAGTAGGCGCGCGCCATCGCCATCATCTCCTCGTCGAAAGTGGACCCGTTCTGGATCAACGGGGCCAGCTCCGCCGCCTCGACCTCGGTCACCTCCAGCGCGCGGCCCTGGCTTTCGAGAGCCCGCCGGTAGGCGCCGCTTTGGACCGTGTTCGGCGTTGCCAGCACCCCAACCCGGGCGTTGTCGGTGATCGCCGCGGCGATCTCGGCCTGCGGCTCGACCACCGGCACCACGTCGACTCCCCGCTCCGCGGCGACCTCGCGGACGACGTCCTCGCCGATCGAGGTCGCGGTGTTGCAGGCGATCACCAGCAGCTTGGCGCCGCGGTCCAGCAGCATCCGCGCGATCGCGGCGATCCGCATGCGCAGGCCCTCGACGTCGCGCGAGCCGTAGGGGAACATCGCCGTGTCGCCGAGGTAGACGAAGTCCTCGGCCGGCAGTGAAACCAGGCACTCGTGCAACACCGTGAGGCCGCCGACGCCGGAATCGAACATCGCGATCGACTGCGAGCGATCGAGCTGGCTGCCGTCGGCGGACAGGGCCGTCAGGGCTTGACGACCATGAAGAAGATCGTGACGATCACGATCACGCTGGCGACCTGACCGCCGAGGGCGATCCGTTTCGAGATCGCTTCGAAGTCGGCGCTCAGCTCGCCGCCGTCCCGCAGGTCGCGCTCAGCCGTCTCCAGGGCCCGCTTCGTGTTCGGCCGGAAGAAGAGGTGCGACATGCCGAGCAGGATCAGGATCGCCAGATAGCCGACGCTGAGCCACGACTCGCTCGCGTCCCAGGAGCCCTCTGCCTGGGCGTAGATCCCGGCCAGCAGGAGGACGATCATCCCGGGGTTGACGAAGATCAGATCCGATTTGAGGATCCCCCGCAGGATCGTCGGGACGCTGCGCGGATCGACGCGCTGCGCGACCGCGGCGAAGACCGGATACGCGTAGGTCGGCCCGAAGGCCAGCACTACCGCCAGAACGTGGATGAACTTTCCGACTCCGTAGGCGGTTATCGAGGCCAGCATCGGGCGAAAACATATCCGCTAGCGGCGACGGAGCAGCAGTGCTGCCCAGTCGCCCTCGCGACGACGGTGAGCCTCGACCAGGCCCGCAGGGGCGAAGGCGGCAGCGACCGGATCCA
>DASVWY010000280.1:0-4418 GCA_036392975.1 Solirubrobacterales bacterium
ACGGAGGCCGGGATCCAGCCGAGCAGGAAGCCGGTCTCGTGCGCGCCCAGCTCCAGGTTGGCGCGCTGGCTGTAGGGGTGGGCGGCGGTCGCCTCGCTGTACATCCCGGCCAGGCCGCGTTCGCTCGCCCCCTCCATCAGCTGGCGCTTGGTGCGGGTGAAGAGGTGCTGACCGCGGGCCGCGGGCATCGTCACCGCCTGGCCGGAATGGGCGACCGCGTCGCCCGCCGCGGCGAGGCTCATCCCCTCGTGGCAGAGCAGCTCGCCGTCCGTCGTCTCCGCCACGCAGGAGACGTAGGTGCCCGCCCGCAGGCGGGCAGATACCTCGTCGGGGTCATAAACCCAACGGACGTCGTAGGTGTCTCCGTAGGCGGCTCGGATCGCCTTGCTGAGCACGCTTCCTTCCCCCGATTGCAGGTACCGGAACGTCACCGAGTCGATTCCCACGCCGCCGCTCATGCCCTCTATATTCGGTTCAGCGCCCGCCTAGCTCAATCGGCAGAGCACCTGATTTGTAACCAGGAGGTTTCCGGTTCGATTCCGGAGGCGGGCTCTCACGCCTCGCGGCCGCCCCCCAGCACGCGCGCCTTCTCCGCCGCCAGCTCCTCGTCATCGAGCACACCCTTCGCGTGCAGCTCCGCGAGCCGCTCGAGGCGACGCAGCCGAGCCTCCTCGCCGTCGTCGACGGCCGACTCCGCGCCGCGGTCGCCACCGCCCGGCATGCGGACCTCCGGCAGGCGCAGCTTCGACGCCCGCTCGCCGATGTTGGCGTTCTTGACCGCCCCCGCAACCCGGTCCCTCGTCGGGCCGAACACGTCGCCGAGCTGGACGTCCGGATTCTCCTCGTCGGACTGTTTGCGCAGCTCGTGGATGCCAAAGGCGGCGAGCCCGGCGACGGCGAGGGTGGTGAGGAAGGAGCGCAAGTTCTGGGTCGGCGCCGAGAGGAAGTAGATCCCGACCAGGATCGCCAAGCCGGCGTAGACGTAGGCGACGTAGTCGCGCAGGACCGGCGCCATCGCCCGCCGGCTGGCCCGAGCCGGGCCGGTCGGCGATGCCAGCCAACCGGCGATCCCGAAGAGGACGCCGATCACGATCGCGGTGGTCGCGATGCTGGTCATCAGCGAGGTGGAGATCGACCAGGCGGCTTCGGCGGCCGGTTCGATGCTCTGGTCCTTGACCAGCTGCCCGACCACGATCCCGCCCGCGACCTGGCGGGCGACGATCACGGCGAACCCGGCGGCGATCAATCCGGCGCCGCAGAAGAGGACGGTCACCCAGCGGGCGTCGCGCGAGAGGTAGATCGCCAGCCCGAAGAAGAGGAAGGTGAGCAGCGAGAGGACGATCGCCAGCCCTTTGACGGCGATGGCGATGTCCTGCGCGGTCTTCAGCTGGTCGGAGCGCAGGATCGTCACCTGTCCCGCGTCGGGCGGCAGTTTCTCGGCCAGCTGCTCGCCTATCCCGACCTCCGCCGCAAGGTTGGTGACGAGGCTGCCGAGCTGGAGCGTGACCTCGCCCTCTTCGGTCGAGACCGCTTCTTTGTCGTCTTCGAGCACGGCGAGGAGCTGCTCGTGCGCGGTGCGGTTGGCGTCCTGCCAGAGCGCCTGCGCGGTGGAGGTCTTCAGCACCTGGTCGGCGCCGTCGCCGGCCACCTGCCGCAGCCCGCCCGAGACCGGCCCGGCCAGCTCCTTGGTGTCCCCGGGCAGGATCTCTTTCAGTTCCTGCTCGACGTCGACGTTGGCGTAGAGCTGGTCGACGAGGTAGTCGGCGACCGCGGTGCGGATCGTCGAGTTCTCGATCAGGCGGTCGCTGGTCTCCACCCAGTCGTCGGTGTTGAGCGCCTGCCGCTCGGTCCAGATCGCGAAGACGCTGAGGAAGGCGAAGATCGAGCCGAGCACCACCAGGGTCTTGACGGTGCGTCGTCGTGCGCGGCTCATCGACTGAGGATGCTATACGTGACCATGGTGAAGCTGGAGGGCATCCACCACATCACGGCGATTACGGCCGACGCGCAGAAGAACGTCGACTTCTACGCTGGGGTGCTCGGCCTCCGCCTGGTCAAGAAAACGGTCAACCAGGACAACCCGACCGTCTACCACCTCTTCTTCGCCGACGAGAAGGGAAGCGCCGGCTCCGATCTCACCTTCTTCGAGTTCCCCGGGGTGCCCGACGGCCGGGCCGGCGCCGGCGACGTGCACCGGATCGTCTGGCGGGTTGGCTCGCTGCAATCGCTCGACTTCTGGACCGAGCGCCTTGCGGCGCACGGACGGGACCCCGAACGGGTCGGCGACGCCCTCCGCTTCTCCGACCCGGAGGGCCTCGAGCATGAGCTGCTGGTCGCCAGCGTCGGCGACGAGCCGCTGATCGCCGACCATCCCGAGGTCCCGGCCGAGCTGGCCCTGCAGGGCTTCCACGCCGTCTGCGCTTACAGCGCCGCCCCGGAGGCGAGCAGTCGCCTGCTCGAAGCGCTCGAGTTCGAGCCCGCCGATCCGGGCTGGGAGGCACGGGGCGAGGAGCGGGGCGGTCTCTACGTCTTCGACAATCCGCCTGGCGAGCGCTCACTGCAGGGCGCCGGCAGCGTCCACCACGTCGCCTGGGCCTCGACGATCGAGGATCACGAGCAGTGGCGCGAGCGGGCGATCGCGGCCGGCGCCCAGCCGACGCCGGTGATCGACCGCTTCTACTTCCGTTCGATCTACTTCCGCGAGCCGAGCGGCGTCCTCTTCGAGATCGCCACCCTGGGACCCGGCTTCACCGTCGACGAGCCGCTCGAGCAGCTCGGCGAGAAGCTCTCGCTGCCACCCGACTTCGAGCACCTGCGCTCCGAGGTCGAGCCGAACCTGCGGCCGGTCGTCAACCCGCGCGCGGTCCGCAGCGAGTGAGCGAAAGCTTCGTCTGGCGCGACGCCGGACGGGTCGTGGTCTTGCGCGCCGGTGGGGTCGAGCAGGCGCCGCAGCTGCTGCGCGAGAACGGCTTCGACGATTTCGAGCTGCTGACGACGCCGCGTGCCCTGATCGGGGCGCCGGAGCTGGAGGCGGCCGCCCGGGCGACGCACGCCGTCGCGCCCGGTCAGGTCCCTGAACTGGCGGCGGATCTGCTCGACCGCGCCCGCTCCTCGCAGCTGGTCGCGCTCGGAGGCGGGCGCGTTGTCGACACGGCGAAGGCGGTCGCCTCCGTCAGCGGCGCCCGGGTGGCCGCGATCCCGACCACCCTCTCCGGTGCGGAGATGACCGGCATCCACCGCCTCCCGGCCGGCGCCGAGGCCCGGGTCAAGGCGATGGTCCGGCCCGAGCTGGTCCTCGCCGACCCGGAGGCGATGACCGGCCGGGCCGAGCGGATGCTCCGCGCCAACGCCATGAATGCCCTCGGCCACGGGGCCGACTCCCTCTACACGCCGTTCGCCAACCCGGTCTCGCGGATGACGGCGCTGCGCGGCGCCGAGCTGATCGCCGCCTCGCTGGACCAGGAGCCGGGCGAGCGCGATCGCGCCGCACTCGCCCAGGGCGCGATCCTCTGCGGCTACGCGATCGACTCCGGCGCCTTCGCGATCCACCACGTGGTCTGCCAGACGCTGGTGCGGATCTGCGGCTCGCCCCACGCCGAGACCAACGCCGCGATCCTCCCACGGGCGATGGCCTACATGGCCCCCCGCGCCCCCGACGACATCGAGCAGCTCGCCGAGGCCCTCGGGACCGACCCCGGCGAAATCGAACCCCGCCTCCTCGACTTGGGAGGGGACCCGTCTGGTCTTGGCGAGGCAGGCGCCGACCACTCGAAACTAGACCACGCCATCGAATCGATGCTGATCCGCCCGGAGCTCGCGTTCACGCCTGAACCTCCAGCTCGCGAAGACCTTGAACAACTAATCGAGGCAGCCTGGTAGTCACCTCGCGCGGGACCCGCGCGCCGGTAACCCCCGCCCCTCGCCCGTGTAGCGCTGTTAATGGACCAGTCGCGCCTCAAGCGCTACCACGAGTACACGCGCCGCCACGGCATCAACTGGCCGATGTACCTGGTCGCCCGCGTGCTGATGACGCCGTTCTTCCTCGTCTACTTCCGCTACGTGCGAGAGGGCCGCGAAAACGGCCGGCTCCGCGGTGGCCTGATCGTCGCTTCCAACCACCGCAGCTTCCTCGACCCCTTCGCGATCGGCGGCGCCCTGCCCTGGCGGCGGCCGATGAACTACGTGGCCAAGGTGGAGCTGTTCGAGCGGCGCTGGCAGGGCTGGCTGCTCTCGCGCCTCGGCGCCTTCCCGATCTGCCGCGGCGAGTCCGACGAGGACTCGGTCGAGACGGCACGGCAGGTGGTCGAGCGCGGCGGCGCCGTCTGCATCTTCCCCGAGGGCACGCGGATCCGCACCGGCTCGCTGAGCACACCCCGTCGCGGGGTCGGCCGCCTCGCCCTGCAGACCGGCGCCCCGGT
>DASVWY010000281.1:0-2845 GCA_036392975.1 Solirubrobacterales bacterium
GAGCGGCCGGCGCCGGCGCCACGGCGCTTGCCAAGGTGCTCGTGGTCTGCGCCGGCACGGTTGGCGGGACCGCCGCCTGCGTCGCCACCGGCGTGGCGCCGGCGCCGGCCGACCTCTCTCCCGACCGGGTCGAGGCGCCCACGATCGAGCGAGTCTCCCAACGGGTGTTCACGGTCTCGCGGCCTGCCGCCATCGACCGGGAGCCGGCGGTCGATGCCGTCGACCCGGAGCCGACGCCGGCAACGAATGCGCCGGAAATCGTCGAACCGGCGCCGAGCGAAACCGAGACCGACGTTGTCGAATACGCCGAACCGGTTCCGGAGCCCGCTGAAAGCGTCGAAGCCGAAGCGCCGGGCGCGGCGAGCGGTACCGCCGCTGGGGAGTTTGGTCCGTGAAAGGCGGACTGCCAAGGACAGTCGCGATTGCGGCGGCGGCGCTGCTCGGCCTCGGCGCACCGGCCGAAGCGGCGCCGCCGGCGCCCGTCGACCTCCAGGTCGAGGGCGGTGAAGAGACGTGGCATTCGAAACGGCGCTTCCGTCTCGTCTGGAGGAACCCGACACCGGCCATCGCAGCGGTTCACTACCGCGTCCTGGACCCAGCAGGATCGGTTGCCGTTGCGACGACCCGCCTCGATGGGGCGGCAACGAGCATCGAGGGGCTCGAAGTCCCCGCCGAGCCGGGCGCCTACACGGCGCAGGTCTGGCTCGAAGACTCCCCGGGCTATGTGGGACCGGCTGCGGAGGCGAAGCTGCGCTTCGACGACGCGCGCCCGGGGGACGTCGAGCCGACCGCAAGCGCGGCTTGGATCGGCCGCGCTTCTTTTCCTCTTACGGTTCGCATCGGTCATCCAGAGGGCGATCCGCCCCTCTCGGGCATCGGTGGCTACGCGATCTCCCTCGCCCCTCCGCCCGGCCAGCACCCCTGCCAGGCCGCCCGGCGGTGCAGCGGCGCCGAGATCGACCTTGCCGGCGGAGTCGGGGACGACGCCTACCGAATCGCCGACCTGCCAGAGGGAACGCACCATCTGCAAGCTGTCGCGGTCTCCGGCTCCGGCATGGCTTCGAGGACGGCTGGTCTGGCCGTCCTCCGCGTCGACAAGACCGGTCCAGAGGTGACGCTTCGCGGGACACCGCGCAAATGGGTTGACCATCCCGTCACGCTGAACGCGATCGCGACCGACGACGGTTCGGGGATGGTCGCGGCTGGTGGCACAACCCCCTTCACCGCGATCGCGATCGACCAGGGCGCCCCGAAGGTCGCAGCCGGCTCCTCCGTCGACGCGACCGTTATCGATGACGGCGTGCACCGGGTCGCCTACTACGCACGCGACCTCGCCGGCAACGTCGACGACGGCAGCGAAAGCAACGGCGTGGCGAACGCAGCGCCGCCAATCGCCCTGGTCCGGATCGACCGCCAGCCACCGAAGGTCTCCTTCGTCAACTCACAGGACCCCGCGGAGCTGGAGCTGATCCGGGTTCCGATCGACGACTCGCTGTCGGGACCGGATCCGACGCGGGGATGGATCGGCGTGCGCCGAGCGGACTCAGGCGATCGCTTCGTGCCGCTGCCCTCCGGATCGCCGACCCACGACGGCGAGCTGCGAGCGCATTGGGATTCCGACGCTTATCCGGCCGGCGAATACGAGTTTCGGGCCGTCGCCTACGACGCCGCCGGCAACGAGACAGCGACGATGCAGCGAGCGGACGGCAAGCCGATGCGGCTATCCAGCCCACTCAAGGCAACGACCGCTCTGCGCGCCAGCTTCCCGGCTGGGCGGCATGCGACAGAGGCAGGCCCGGGCCGCAAGACGCTCTTCACGGGCCGGCTGACGACCGCTGCCGACACACCGCTGAGCGGGATGCCGGTGAAGATCGCCGAGCGCTCGCCGCTCAGCGGCGCACCGGCCCGCCTCTCGACGGTAATCACCGGCCCCGGCGGCGCCTTCGCGATCCGCCTCGAGCCCGGGCCCACTCGTGAGATCGTCGCCCGCTTCGAGGGCACGCCCACCCTAACCCGGTCGGCGAGCTCTCCGCTGAGGCTTGCCGTGCGCAGCGCCGTCAGCCTGCGAGCCTCGGCGCCGGCGGCGCGAATCGGCGGAGCGCCGATCGTCTTCAAGGGACGGCTCGCCGCGGCGGGGAAGGTTTCCGCTCACGGGAAGTCGGTGCAGCTGCAGTTCCGACTGCCGGGTCTGCGATGGGCCGAGTTCCGGACGGTGCAGACCGATCGTCGCGGCCGCTTCCGCTACGCCTACCGATTCAGCGACGACGACAGCCGCGGCGTCGTCTTCCAATTCCGCGCCTACGCGCCCGCGCAGGCCAACTGGCCGTACGAGCCGGGTGGCTCACGGCCAGTCACCGTGCGCGGACGCTGAGGGCGGGGGTACTTAGCGCAGGGCGGAGAGCTGGTCGCCGACCCTGCGGACCTGCTCCTCGACCTGGTCGCGGTTACGCTTGATCTGGGTCTCGAGGGAGCTGCGCCGCTTGCGGGCCTCGCGCTCGACTCGGCTGCGGGTCTTCCTCGCTTCCGCGGCCGCCTTGCGGCGGGCCGTGGTGCCGCGACGCTCGGTGCGCTTGACGGTGCGGCGAAGACGGGTGCGGTATGCCTGCAGCTGCTTCTCGGCCTCGGCGCGACCGCTGAGGGGCTCGACCAGCTCGGCGACGCGATCGCCGAGCTCCAGGACGGCGCCGACGGGGAGGTCCAGGGCGCTCTCCGCGAGCGAGCGAGCCTGCGCGCTGCGCGAAGCGGTGACCGGAGTGCTCTTCTTCGGAGCTTTCGACTGGGTTTTCGTGCTTTTCGAACTGCTGGTGGAACTGCTTTTAGCCTGGGTTGGCATCGATGATGATCC
>DASVWY010000282.1:0-3038 GCA_036392975.1 Solirubrobacterales bacterium
GCGCTGGAAGAGGGCAAGACGGTAATCATGGCTGTGCCGCGCCTGCGGGACCCCCATCCGTTCCGCGTCCTCGACCCGAAACGACTCTCCAAGGACGCGGTCAAAGAGGCGGCGACGATCAAGGGCGCGCTCAAGCACGGCCGCGTCGTCGCCCTCGACGAGCTGCCGGAGATCGACTTCGTGCTCTGTGGCTCGGTCGCCGTCAACCTCAGCGGGGCGCGGCTCGGCAAGGGGGGCGGCTACTCGGACCTCGAGTACGGGGTCCTGATCGACGCCGGCAAGATCGACGACCACACCACGGTCGCGACGACGGTCCACCCGATCCAGATCGTGCGCCGCCACCTGATGGTCACCTCGCACGACCTTCCGATCGACCTGATTGCGACGCCGCGCGCGGTGATCGAGGTCGACCGCCAGTACGAGCGTCCGCGCGGCATCCTCTGGGACCACCTGCAACCACCGCAAATCCGCGAGATCCCGATTCTGGAAAGGATGGGGTATGCCTGAACTGACGAGCGCCGAGCCCCAGGTCTTCCCCGCGACCGACTACGGGAACATGGATCCCGAGTGGCTGCGAATCGACTGGCGCCAGCATCTGCACCGGGTCGAGCTGCCCGGCGCCGAGGTCAACTACGCCGAGATCGGCGAGGGTGAGCCGATCCTCTTCGTCCACGGGCTCGGCGGCTGCTGGCGCAACTGGCTCGAGAACCTTCCCCACTTCGGTCACACGCACCGCGCGATCGCGCTCGACCTGCCCGGCTTCGGCGACAGCCCGATGCCCTCCTGGACGATCGACATGCCCGCCTACGGGCGCCTCATCCACGACTTCTGCGAGAGGCTGGAGCTGGACCGGGTGGCGGCGATCGTCGGCAACTCGATGGGCGGCTTCGTCTCGACCGAGGCGGTGATCGAAGAGCCCTCGCGCTTCGAGCGGCTCGTCCTCGTCTCCGCCGCCGGGATCAGCTTCGCCGAGGCCGAAGGCCGCCACCTCGAAGCGGCACTGAACACCTTCGAGGCCGTCGTCCCCTTCCTCTCCGGCGCCCGCGAGTTCTGGCTGCGCCGACCGCGCACCCGCAAGCTGGCCTTCGGCCGCGTCTTCCGCTACCCGAACCGGGTACGGCCCGAGCTGCTGGCGGAGCAGATGGAGCCCGGGATCAGGGCGCTCGGCTTCGGAGACGCGATCCGCGCCATCGGCGGCTACGACACCCGCCACCGCCTGACCGAGATCGAGGTCCCGACGATGGTCGTCTGGGGACTGAGCGACCACATCGTCCCGGTCGAGGCGGCGATCGGCTACCACCGCCTGATCGACGGCTCGCGCCTGGAGATCTTCGAGCGCACCGGCCACGTGCCGCAGATGGAGCGACCGGCGCGCTTCAACCGGCTCGTCGAAGACTTTCTCGCCGAGTAGGCCCTACGCGTCGTCAGGCGGTTACGGCGCCGGTCGAAGCGGATGAGACAGTGGCGGCGTACTTCGCCATCACCCCGCGCTTATAGGCCGGCTCGGGCGACTGGTACTCGGCGACGCGCTTGGCGATCTCCTCGTCGCTGAGCGCCACGTCGAGGCGGCGGGCCTCGACGTCGAAGCAGACCTCGTCTCCCTCGCGGATCGCCGCGATCGGGCCTCCCTTGACCGCCTCGGGGGCGACGTGGCCGGCCATCAGGCCGCGGGTGGCGCCGGAGAAGCGGCCGTCGGTGAGCAGTGCCACGTCCTCGCCGAGGCCCTCGCCGACGATCGCCGCGGTCACCTGCAACATCTCCCGCATCCCGGGGCCGCCGGCCGGCCCCTCGTTGCGGATCACGACGATGTCGCCGGCGCGGATCTGCTGCTCCTTGACCGCCCGGAAGCACTCCTCCTCTGACTCGAAGACGCGGGCGGGGCCGACCTGCTTGGTGCGCTCGGTGCCGGCCAGCTTGACCACCGCCCCCGCGGGGGCGATGTTGCCGTGCAGGATCGCCAGGCCGCCTTCGGCCTTGAGCGGGTCGGCGAGGGAGCGCACGACTTCCTGGCCCTCCTGCTCGTCGGCCATCGCCGCCTCTTCGGCGATCGTGCGGCCGCTGACGGTGATCGCGTCGCCGTGCAGGAGGCCCGCCTGGGCCAGGCGCTGCATGATCAGCGGCACGCCGCCGGCGCGGTAGAGGTCGGTGGCGACGAAGCGCCCACCCGGCTTCAGGTCGGCCAGCAGCGGCGTCTGGCGGGAGATTCGCTCGAAGTCCTCGATGCCCAGCTCGACCCCTGCCTCGCGGGCGACCGCGAGCAGGTGCAGAACCACGTTGGTGGAGCCGCCGGAGGCGCAGGCGCAGGCGATCGCGTTCTCCAGCGACTCGCGGGTGATCACCCGGCTCGGCCGCAGGTCGTCGGCGAGCACCTTCATCGCCAGCTCGCCGATCTTCTCGGCGACCGTCCCCTTCTCGTCGTCTTCGGCGGGCACCATCGCCGAGCCGCCCGGGCTGATCCCCAGCGCCTCGAAGGCGCAGGCCATCGTGTTGGCGGTGAACTGGCCGCCGCAGGCGCCGGCGCCGGGGCTGGCGACCCCCTCCAGCTCGTTCAGTTCCTCGTCGCTCATGTCGCCGGCGGCGTGGGCGCCGATCGCCTCGAAGACGTCGAGGATCGTCACGTCGCGGCCGTGCCAACGGCCGGGCGCGATCGAACCGCCGTAGAGCATCAGCGAGGGGATGTCGAGGCGAGCCAGCGCCATCACGCAGCCCGGGATCGTCTTGTCGCAGGCCGAGAGGGCGACGATCGCGTCGAACTGGTAGCCGCGCGCCGTCAGCTCGATCGAGTCGGCGATCACCTCGCGGCTGACCAGCGAGGTCTTCATCCCCTCGGTGCCCATCGTGATCCCGTCGGAGATGGCGACGGTGTTGAACTCCATCGGCGTCCCGCCCGCGGCGCGGATGCCCTCCTTCACCTTCTCGGCGAGCCGGCGCAAATGGAAGTTGCACGGCATCGCCTCGGTCCACGTGTTGGCGACGCCGATGATCGGCCGCGCGAGGTCCTCGTCCGTGTAGCCAATCCCGTACAGGTAGGAGCGCGC
>DASVWY010000283.1:0-9317 GCA_036392975.1 Solirubrobacterales bacterium
CCTAAAGCGGGATCGGCTTGACGGCGCGAGTCACAGCCCTGCTCACCGTGACCGCGATAGCGGCGGTGGTCGCCGGCTGCGGGGGCGACGACGAGGACTCGCCGACTGCCAGCGCGGATCAGGGCCGGACGACCCCCTCGGCCAGCGAAGCCAAATTCATCTCGCGGGTCAATGCGATCTGCACTGCCAGGAAACGCGAGCTGCTCAAAGACCTCGGCGCCTACTCGCTCGCCTACAGGGAGCGTCATCCGAACCAGCGGGCCGCAGCGGACGCGTTCCCGGGTGGGCTGCGGACCGTCGGGCTCCCGGGTCTCGAGACGCTGGCCGCAGAACTGCGAAAGATCGAGCCGCCGCCCGATGACGAGGGCCGGGCCGAGGCCTATCTGGATGAGTTCGAAGCAGCGATCGACTCGGCCCAGGAACGAAAGCGGATCGACGAAGCACAGTTCGTGAAGGATTTCGAGAAGTCGCGCGAGCTGGCGCGAGAGTACGGGATCGGCGCCTGCGCGATCGGCGGCTGACGGCTCGGTACGGGCGCCGGCGGCGCGAGCGGTGGAATCGATCAGCGGGCGCGAGTCCTAGCTCGGCGAGCGGATCTGAACAGCACTTTGTGCAGGCCCTCGACCAGCGATCGCACCAGGCGCTGGTCGCCGCCCATCTCGAGCCCGTCCATGTCCGACCCGGTAACGGCATGAAGCCAGCCCATTGCCGATCCGGTGGCCCAGGCGTCGGCGTCGCCCTGGAGGTGGGCGGTGCAGGACGCGACCTTGCCCTGCTCGACCTGCGCCGTGGCCCCCACCAGACGGCGTTCGCCGCCGTTCTTCATCTCGACGCCCATGCGGCACGACCCGGACATCTCCGCGGGCAGACGCAGCAGGGGCAGGCTGAGCAGGAAGGTGGCCTCGGCGTCGACCCGTGCGATCGCGGCCGAGCTGTCCGGTGCATGCCGGCGCTCCCAGCGCGCGGCTGCCGCAAGCGGGGCCACGCCTCGCCGTAGCCACTCGGTGACCCGGTAGGGGGTGCCGCCGCCGTCTCCGTCGCAGGCGACCACCTGGCCGGCGAGCCGCATCGCGGCCAGGCGTCGCTCCAGGGACGGGTAGTTGAGGCCACCGATGATGCCGTCGAGCTCGGTGAGGGACAGCGGCCGCGCGGCGAGGGCGCGCAGCATGGTCGAGGACCAGGCCTCGACCAGCGCTTTGGTCGCGGCCCTGGCGCCGCGAGTCCCGAACTCCAGCGGTCCCTCCGGCGCCTGCTCCAGCCAGCGCTCGAGGGCTTCGAGGACGAAGAGCAGCTCCTCGCCGGGCGCCTCCAATTCGTATTCCAGCGCCCCAGGGAAGCGCGTCCGCCTCTGCTTGGCGATCGTGCCCAGCTCTTCGAGCTCCCTGAGGTGCGTTCTCAGGGTGGTCTGCGCCGGAGAGCCGCACTCGCGGCGGAGATCCACCAGCCGCATAGGCGCATCGGCGAGCCGGTGAAGGATCGTGCCGTTGAGCGGTTTGGCCAGCAGGCCTAGCGCGCGCGTTCCCGAGCGCGCCGGGCTCCCATTCCCGTTGGCCCCTATGCCATTCAAGCCGCTCCGATTATGACAGGAAACGGCAATGTTTAGGAATAATCCAAGTCTTTATTGCATTCGGGCTAGAGCAGGGGGCAGCCGGCTCGATTTGCCCGCATGACGGGCCGCTCCCAGATTCAAGCTCCGCGCTCCAGCTGTCGAGTAAGCGAACGTATGAGGGAGCAGCTCAACAGCAACCCCCTGGCCCAGCTCGCCCTGGTCGGCGTGCTGCTGGTCGCGGTCGGCTTCTTCGTCCTCTCGGGCGGGGGCGGCGAAGAAGAAGGGGAAACGGGCGCGACCTCGACCGAAACGACGCTCGGCGTGACCGAACCGACCGAAGGCGGCACGGCGTCCGTCAGCCTGCCGCCGCCATCGTCGCTCGACGCGCCGCCGCTGCCCAGCCACGTCCTGCGCGCCTACGAGGCCAATAAGACGGTTGCCCTGCTCTTCGTGCGCGAGGGGGGCATCGACGACCGCCTCGTCAAGCGGGCGACGCAGGACATCGAGGCTTTCCCCGACGTCTCCCTCTTCGTCATCCCCGCCAGCAGGATCTCCCGCTACGCCGAGATCAGTGAGGGCGTGGGGGTCCAGCGGGTGCCGGCGCTCGTCGTCGTCACGCCGAAGCGACTGAAGCAGACGGTCCCGACCGCCTCCGTCAGCTACGGCTTCCAGAGCCCGCAGAGCATCGAGCAGGCCATCATCGACGCCGGCTACCGGGGCCCCACCGTCGACTACCACCCCTGACCCCGCGGATGGACTCGCGGGACTATCCGAGCCACCTGCGACCGGTCCCCGAATCCGGCGACTCGACCGCGCCGGCGCTGGATTCGCAGGCAGGCGGCACCCCCGGCCTGACGCCACCGGTGGCCCGCGGCCGCTCCAGCGGCTTCGTCACCGACGTCCTCGTCGACCTCGGCTTCGTCAGCGACGAGCAGGCGCGCCAGGCGATCGAGGCGGCGCGCACCGCCGGCCGGCCGCCGGAGCGCCTGCTGGTCGAGCAGCGGGCGATCACCGCCGACCAGCTCTCGCGCGCGGTTGCCGAGCGCTACGGCCTCGACCACGTCGACCTCTCCGCCTACCAGGTCGACATGGCCGCCGCCAACCTGATCTCGGTCAACACGGCGCGCCGCTACCGGGCGCTGCCGGTCGGCTTCGTCGACCAGGAGACGCTGCTGGTGGCGATGGCCGACCCGACCAACGTGCTCGCGGTCGACGACATCCAGATCGCGACCGCACTCGACTGCCGCGTCGCGGTCGCCGCCGAGGAGGACATCGAGGCGCTGATCGGCCGTCTCAACACCCTGCAGAGCGCCGTCCACGAGGCGGTCACCGAGGGTGAAGCGGCTGACGAAGACGAGCTGGCCGAAGTCGCCGACATCGAGGTCAGCGCCGAAGACGCGCCGGTCATCAAACTCGTCTACAGCATCCTCGGCCAGGCGGTCGGGGAGGGGGCCTCCGACGTCCACTTCGAGCCCGGCGAGGCGGAGATGCGGGTCCGTTTCCGGGTCGACGGCGTCCTCCGCGAGGCGGCCCACGTGCCGAAGCGGATGGTCAACGCGGTGGTCTCCCGGGTCAAGATCATGAGCGACCTCAACATCGCCGAGAAGCGGGTGCCGCAGGACGGCCGCGTCGGCGTCACCGTCGAGGACCGCCGCGTCGACCTTCGTATCACCACCCTGCCGACCCAGCGCGGGGAGGGGGCGACGATCCGCATCCTCGACAACGAGAACGCCCAGCACACGCTCGACGACCTCGGCATGGACGCGTCGGGGCGGGAGCGCTTCGAGGCGGCCTTCCGCCAGGCCTACGGGGCGGTGCTGGTGACCGGGCCGACCGGCTCCGGTAAGAGCACCACCCTCTACGCGGCGCTGCAGTCGCTGAACCAGATCGAGAAAAACATCATCACGATCGAGGACCCGGTCGAGTACCGCATGCAGGGGATCAACCAGATCAACGTCAACCGCGCCGCCGGCCTCGACTTCGCCACCGGCCTGCGCTCGATCCTGCGCGCGGACCCCGACATCGTGATGGTCGGCGAGATCCGCGACGGCGAGACGGCCCGGATCGCGATCGAGGCCGCCCTGACCGGGCACATGATGCTGACCACCCTCCACACCAACGACGCCCCCGGCGCCATCACCCGCCTGACCAAGATGGGGATCGAGTCCTTCCTCACCGCCTCGGCGGTCGATTGCGTCGTCGCCCAGCGCCTCGCCCGCAAGCTCTGTACCCACTGCAAGCAGCGCACGATCGTCAGCCCCGAGGCGCTGTCCGACGCCGACATCCGCGTCGGCGGCGAGCTGGAGGCCTACGAACCGGTCGGCTGCAGCCGCTGCAACCAGAGCGGCTACAAAGGCCGGGTCGGTCTCTTCTCGGTGATGCAGATGAGCGAACGGATCAAGGAGATGGCGATCGAGCACAAGCCCGAGGCCGAGATCGCCACCGTCGCCCGCGAGGAGGGCATGCTCACCCTGCGCGAGGACGGCATCACCAAGGTCCGCAGCGGCCTCACCAGCCTCGAGGAGGTCCTCCGTGTCACCGCCTAGCCGGACGTGCCTGAGCTTTGCCGCCCCTATGGGTGGTCAACCTCAGGCACGTCCTAAAGGGATGGGCGTAGGGGGTCGATCAAGGTGAGCATGGACTTCGACTTCTCAGGTGTTCTCAGCCGCATGGTCGAGGCGCGGGCCTCCGACGTGCACCTGACCGCCGGCGCGCCGCCGTCGATGCGAAACAAGGGCAAGATCGAGCCGATGGAGGGCTTCCCCGTCCTCAGCGGGCAGGAGACGCGCGAGGTCGTCTACAGCATCCTCAACGACGATCAGCGCAAACGCTTCGAGAACGAGAAACAGCTCGACTTCGCCTACGCGATCCCCGGTGTCGCCCGCTTCCGAGTCAACTGCTTCTTCCAGCGCGGCGCCGTCAGCGCCGCCTTCCGCCTCGTCCCGCACGACATCCCCGACCTCGACTCGCTCAAGGTGCCGCAGGTGCTGCGTGAGCTGGCCTCCAAACCGCGCGGCTTCGTCTTGGTCACGGGCCCGACCGGCTCGGGCAAGAGCACGACGCTGGCGGCGATGATCGACGTGATCAACCAGGAGCGCCAGGACCACATCCTCACGATCGAGGACCCGATCGAGTTCCTGCACAAGCACAAACGCTCGATCGTCAACCAGCGCGAGGTGGGCTCCGACGCGGAGGACTTCGCGCTCGGCCTGCGCGCCGCCCTGCGCGAGGACCCCGACGTGATCCTGGTCGGCGAGATGCGCGACCTGGAGACGATCTCCACCGCCCTGACCGCGGCCGAGACCGGCCACCTCGTCTTCGCCACCCTGCACACGCAGTCGACCGCGCAGACGGTCGACCGGATCATCGACGTCTTCCCGCCCCAGCAGCAGGGCCAGGTGCGGACCCAGCTCTCGATCGCCCTGCAGGGGATCGTCACCCAGCAGCTGCTGCCGACCGTCGACGGCATGGGGCGCGTCGTCGCCACCGAGGTGCTGGTGCCGACGCCGGCGATCCGCAACCTGATCCGCGAGGGCAAGACGCACCAGATCTACGCCGCCGTGCAGACCTCCGGCGCCGTCGGCATGCAGACCATGGACGCCGACCTGGTGCGGTTGGTTCGGGCCGGGACGATCACCCGCTCGCTGGCCGAACAGCGCGCCTCGGTGCCGGAGGAGCTGAAACGGTTGCTCGGTGCGGCGCCGGTGGCGCCTGCGGCGCTGCAGGGCGAAGGCGCGATGCAGCCGGTCGGCGCGCCGCCGGCTCCCGCTGCGCCGCCGACGGCCGCCCCACCGCCGCCTCCCGTACCTCCTGCTTACACCCAGGGGGGCTAGCCGATGGCGGGCGCAAGCACCTTCGCGTTCCGCGCGATGGATCTGGCCGGGGCGGCAACCGCCGGCGAGGTCGAAGCCGACTCCAAGGCCCAGGTCACCGAACAGCTGCGCCAGCGCGGCCTGATCGTCCTCGACGTTTCCGAGAAGAGCGCCCCGATGGCGATCGAGGACTTCTTCAAGCGCTGGAAAGGCGTCGACACGCGCGAGCTGGCGGTCTTCTCGCGCCAGTTCGCCACCCTGGTCGCCTCCGGGATGCCGATGCTCCGCACCCTCCACACCCTCGAGGAGCAGACCCAGGACGACAAGATCAAGGACGCCGTCGCCGGCGTCCGTGCCGACGTCGAGGCGGGCAGCACCCTGGAGCAGGCGATGGAACGCCACCCCGACGTCTTCGACCGTCTCTTCTGCGCCATGGTCCGCTCCGGCGAGCAATCGGGCCGCCTCGAGGACGCCCTCGACCGCGTCGCCTACCAGGTGGAGAAGGCCGACGCCCTCAGGCGCCAGGTGAAATCGGCGATGATGTACCCAATCCTCGTCTTCGGCTTCGCCGTTGTCGCGCTGCTGGCGATCGTCACCTTCATCATCCCGGTCTTCGCCAAGATCTTCGAAGAACTCGCGGAAGACAACGGCGAATCGAGCTCCGCGCTGCCGCTTCCCACCCAGGTCTGCGTAAGCGCCTCCGACGTCATGACCAGTTACTGGTTCATCCTTCTGCCGGCCTTCGTGGCCGGGACGGTGGCGTTCTTCCGCTGGAAGAAGACCGACAGCGGCAGGGCGACGTGGGAGCGGTTCCTGCTGCGGGTCCCCTTCAAAATCGGCGACGTGATCCAAAAGATCGCCTTGGCCCGTTGGTCGCGCACCTTTTCAGGCTCGGTCTCGGCCGGTGTGCCGATGCTGCAATCGATCAAGCTGACCGGTGAAACCGCCGGCAACGTGGTCATCGAGGAGGCGATGGATGAGGTCTACGCCTCGGCCAAGCGGGGTGGGTCGCTGGCCGGTCCGATCGAGCGCACGGCGATCTTCCCGCCGATGGTCGGCCACATGGTCGCGGTCGGCGAGGAGACCGGTCAGCTCGAACACATGCTGGCCAAAATCGCCGACTTCTACGAGACCGAGGTCGACGCCAAGATCAAAGCCCTCACCTCGCTGATAGAGCCGTTGATGATCGTTTTCGTTGGCGGCATCGTCGGCTTCATCGTGATCGCGATGTACCTGCCGATCTTCAGCCTCTACGACAAGGTTGGATGATTCGCTCCATTTTTTGGGGTAGTAAACCTGACTTTTTGCGGCACGAAGCCCAAATTTCAGGGATTCAGGAATCGGGTGGCAGGTCGATTAGAGGGCTGTGATGAATCTGCCAGTGCCTCGGTGCAAAAGGCAAACCCGCCGCGAGGCGGGGGCGCAAAGCCGTCGGGACTCCCTTATCGGAGTCAGCCGGGCCACCACCGGGGTCGACAGACACCACGTGGCTTCACACGGGGCTCTGGCGCAAACGATTAGGACCATAGGAGGTCACTAATGTTTCTCCAGAATCTCCGGGCCCGTATGAGCGCCCGGCTCAGCGGCGACAGGGAGGCGGGCTTCACGCTCATCGAGCTTCTCGTCGTCATGTTGATCCTCGGCATCCTCGCCGCGATCGCCATTCCGTCCTTCTTCAACCAGAGGGACAAGGGCACGGACGCTCAGGCCAAGGCGGCTGCGCGTACCGCCCAGACCGCGATCGAGACCTACGCGACGGACAACGGCGGCAAATACACTGGCGCCACGGCTGCCAAACTGAAAGCGATCGAGCCGTCGCTCAACGACTCGCAGCTACAGGAACCGGTCGCGGAAGAAAAAACGTACACGATCACGGTTAAATCCGAGGTCGCTGGTCAGGAATTCATGATCAGCCGTACCGCGGAAGGCATCCTCGATTCCGATTGCAACGTAAACGGGACCGCCGGTTGCCCGGAAGACGGCAATTGGGCGGCTTCGGCTCCCGCGGCCCCGTAGCACCGGCTCTCTGAGCTAAAGCGAAGTCAAAGGCGGGCCTTCGGGCCCGCCTTTTTTACTCATTTTTGGCCCTGGACGCATGGTCGATACGTCCAGGCATTTTGCGCTTCCCGGAGCAACCACGGGGAAATTCCTCAAGAAAGAGCACCTACCGTCGATCTAGACCTGGACGTATGACCATGCGCAATCGACTTCTCCTGCTCCTGCGCTCTGAGGGCGGCTTCGCCGTGCCGACGGTGATGCTGATGACCGTCGCCGCGCTAGGGATGGCCAGCGTCGCGGTGATGACCTCCGTCCAGGGGCAAAGCGGCACCGTGCGCGACCAGGGGGCCAAGTCGGCGCTGGCGGTGGCGGAGTCCGGCGTCAGCCAGGCTCTGCTTCATTACAACCGCGGTGCGCCGCCCTGCACGCCCGCCGTGGAAGGGGAATGGTGCGGGCCGGTGACCGGAATGTCGGTCAACGGCGGAACGGTCAGCTACTGGGCGCGCGAAGGAAGCGGCGCCCAATGCCTGGTCGGCAACGAAGTCGAGTGCGTGGAGATCGTCTCCCAGGGGACCTTCAACGGGGTGACGCGACGGGTTCAGGTGATGGCTTCGACCCTCTCCACCGAGGACTCCGGAGGTCCCGGTCCGTTCGCCAGTGCCGGCGTCCTTTCCCTGGAAGACATGCTCCTGGACTCCAACTCGAGCATCCACACGGGGACCGCCACGAACGGCAACATGACCCTTGCCAGCAACGCTCGGCAATGCGGACAGGCGAGTGTCGGCATCGGCAAAAAAATGGAACTCACCGGCAACTCTCAGTACCACTCGAACGCCCAGTGCACGGCTCCCTCCAGCACCGTCTTGCAGCAGGAGCTGACCCTGCCGCCGGTCAATCAGGGCAACGCCGCGACCGAAAACGACAATGGCCGCTTCTTCGCCCAGGACACGGTCAGCGGCAAAAAGTCCGATGCCTGCTGGAACGGCGTCAACGCCGACGGGAAAACGTCGAAAGTCTGCGGCGCTCGCGAGCTGCGCGTCGACAACAACAGCGCCATCAAGCTTGGCGGCACCGTCTACAGCTTCTGCAAGCTGTCGCTGCGCAGCAACAGCGCCCTCTACATCACCTCGCCGAGCGTCACGATCTACTTCGACTCTCCCGAGCATTGTGGCTATTCCTCGGGCGTGACTCAGCTGGAGCTGTTGTCCAACTCTCGGATCACCTCCGAAGGCGGCGATCCGATCAATATCGCGATGCTGTTCGTCGGCTCCGAAAGCGACCCCCCTCTGCAGACGCAGATCGTCCTCAACAGCAACACGTCCGTCAACGGTCCCTGCGAGCAGAACTTCGTCATCTACGCCCCGCGCAGCGACGTCGAGCTGGACAGCAACTCGCGCTTCTGCGGCGCGGTCGCCGGCAAGACGGTTCACCTCGACTCCAATGCAGAAATCTGGTCCGCGAAAGGATCGGAAACCTTCGAACTGCCGGGTGTGGAAATTCCGGAGACGGCGGCGCACTACACCCCTTACCGCTTCGTCGAATGCAGCGCCGTGACGGCCAGCCCGCCGAACACGGGGTGCTGAGCCGATGCGTTTAGGGCGGAGAGCAGTCGCAGGACTGCGCCGTGAGGAGAGCGGCTTCACGCTGATCGAGCTGCTGGTCGCAACCGCGGTCGGCCTGGTCGTCGTCGGCGGCGCCTTGACGGTATTCATGGGGGGAATTCGCAGCGAGCCGCGGACCGCGTCGCAGGTGACCGCGATCCAGCAGGCGCGGGTGACTGTGGACCGGATCACGCGCGAGCTGCGGCAGGGTTGGGAAACCCCGATCACCAGCAAAACCCAGCTTGCGATCGTCACCTATGTCAAGGCCGCGAGTTGCGGCGGTGCTGCGGCGAGCACGGCTATTCCCTGCCGCGTCACCTACAACTGCTCCGCGGGCGCCTGCACGCGAGTCGTTTC
>DASVWY010000284.1:0-9539 GCA_036392975.1 Solirubrobacterales bacterium
GGCGCCGCTCGCCTGCCTGGCCAGCTTGCCCGTCTCGAAGGAAATCTGGCTGTCGCCGACATCCACCGAAACGCGGCTAACGTCAAACATGCTCATTCAGTTTTTACCTCCGGCCGCCCGGTTGGCGACCCATTGCAATTCAGAACTCTCGTTCTCTTTCCCCCGGGAGACTACAGGCGCAGGGACGTGCCGGGGGTTAACCCACCCTATGTGTGCCTAACTACCGGCACGCCCTGGAAGACGGCCGGGGTGCTGGTGACGCCGGCGCGGATTCCGGACTCGAAGTCGCGCCGCACCCGGGCGGCGACCGTGGCGGAGCGGCGGTCCGCCTCGAAGCGCTCGAGGTCGATGCCGAGGCGCTCCGCGCGCTGCCAGAGGTGCGGATCGTCGACCGTGCCGCGATCGACGTAGAGCGAGTCGACCATCTCGAAGAAGCGGCCCTGGACGCCGGCCGCCTCGGCTGCCGCGTGCAGCGCCGGCGAGCGCGGGTGCCTGCTGGCGACCGGGAAGTGGCGGAAGACGAGGCGCCCCGGCCGGGCGGCGATCTCCGCCCAGGCGGCGGCGCAGCGCGGGCAGCCAAGGTCCGCGTAGACGATCAGGCTCTCCCCCTCCCCCCGCACGTGGTCCTCGGGACCGGGCGGCGGCACCGCGGCGCTGGTCAGATCGGCGTTCAGGCCGCGACCGACGCCAGCGCGTCGAAGATCAGGTTGGCGCCGGGAACCTCCAGCGGCGGCGACTCGTGGACCCACTCGACCGTCCCCTCCTCGTCGATCAGGACGAGCGAGCGGTTGGCGTGGCCGCGCTCCTCGACGTAGGCGCCGTAGGCTCGCGCCACCTCGCCCTTGGGCTCGAAGTCAGCGAGCAGGGGGATGTCGATGCCGAGCTTCTCCTGGAAGGCCTTGTGGGCGTGTTGGTGGTCGACGCTGATCCCGACCATCTCCGCGCCCCGGGCGGCGATCTCCGGCTTCACCTCCTGGTAGACCGAGAGCTGATCGGAGCAGACGGGGCTGAAGTCCTGCGGATAGAAGACGAGCAGCAGCTTGCGACCGCGGAAGTCCGAAAGCGAGACCCTCTCGCCGTCCTGGTTGCGAAGCGTGAAGTCGGGGGCGGTTTCCCCGACCGCGATCATCTACGCAGGCCGAGCTCTGCGACGAGGGCGCGGTAGCGCTCGAGGTCGGTGCGTTCCAGGTAGCGCAGCATGCGCCGGCGCTTGCCGACCAGCATCAGCAGACCGCGACGCGAGTGATGGTCTTTAGCGTGCGTCCGCAGGTGCTCGGTCAGCTCATTGATCCGTGCGGTCAGCAGGGCCACCTGCACCTCGGCGGAGCCGGTGTCCCCGTCGGCACGCCCATACTTGCCGATCAGCTCGTCCTTCTTCTCCTTCGTCAAGCTCATGCGGCGCCGAAGATTACAGACACTGCGGCATGCCCGGGCGATTGCTGGGATGGAGCTGACGTCCTCCGAACGCGGCCGGTGAGCTGGAGGGAGCCGGTGTCCTCCGAACGTTTTGCGCGGGAGGAGGGGCGCTCACCGGAGGCGCCAGCAGGAAATCTCTCCATCGACGAGTTGCGAGTGAGGAGGATGCCGGCTCCCTCCAGCTCTTGCAAACCGTCGGACTAGGGCTGTTCGAAGCCCGCGCAAACGCGCTTGGCTTCCTCGACGTCGATCCGCATCTGGGCAATCAGCTCCTCGACCCCGGCAAACCGTTTCTCGCCGCGCAGGCGCTCGACAAAGGCAACCCGCAGGGTCGTCCCGTAGAGGTCGTCTTCGCGGTCGATCAGGTAGGTCTCGATCAGGACGCCGCGGCCGGTGTCGAAGGTCGGCCGCACGCCGACGTTGACCGCGGCTGGAACGCCGTTGGCGAAGGCCGCGTAGACGCCGTGCCCGGGGATCGCAAGGCGGTCGTCGGGGACGATGTTGGCGGTCGGGAAGCCGAGCTCGCGACCGCGCTGATCGCCCTGCACCACCGTTCCCTCGACCATGAACGGAGCGCCCAGGCAGTGCATGGCGCCCTCCATGTCGCCCGCCGCGACGAGAGCCCGGATCCTGGTCGAGGAGACCGCCTCGCCGTCGACCTCGACCAGCGGCACGACGCGCGTCTCGAACTCTGAGCGCGCGCTCAGCATCGCCGGGTCGCCTTTGGCTTTGGCGCCGAAGCGAAAGTTCTCGCCGACCGAGACACGCTCGGCGCCGAGCCGCTCGACCAGCACCCTCTCGATGAATCCCTCGGCGCTGACCGAGGCGAACTCGCGGTCGAACGGAATCACGACCAGCTCGCGCACACCGAGCCCCTCGATCACGTCGCGCTTGACCTCGAACGGCATGATCAGCTTCGGCAGCGCCGCCGGGTGCAGGACCTCGAGCGGATGGGGATCGAAGGTGAGCACGGTGTCGGCGCCCTCGATCACCGCCTGGTGGCCGCGGTGGACCCCGTCGAAGGTTCCGATCGCGACATGGCGCGGGCGCGGCTCGGCCTCGGGCAGCGGCGTCACCTCGATCTGCGCCATCACCCGCTCCGCCTCATCGCAGCGCCTCCGCCGCGGCCGGCACCAACGCGACGGCCCGCTCGAGTGGGACCTCCTCGCCGGCGTCCTCGACCCGGAAGGGGCCGATCGCGGTGCGCCGCAACTGCGCGCAGTAAGCGTCCTGCAGTGTCTCGATCAGGGTGCGGATGTAGGTACCGGTCGAACACTCGATCTCGTATTCGGCGCTGTCCCCCTCGCGATCGAGCAACTCGGCCCGGTAGATCTCGACCTCGCGCTCGGGCGTCACGACCTCTTCGCCGCGGTGGGCCTTGCGGTAGAGGCGCTCGCCGCCGACCCGCACCGCGGACGTCATCGGCACTCGCTGGCGGACGCGGCCGGTTGGCAGCACCAAAGACTCGGGAACGTTGCCCGTCTCGGTCAGCGCGCCTTCGGGATCGCCGGTGCTGGAGCGCCAGCCGAGGCGGGCCGTCGCCCGGTAGGTCTTCGGCAGCTCGGCGAGGAAGCGCTGCAGCCGGGTCGCCCGGCCGAGCAGGACCAGCAGCAGGCCGGTCGCGAACGGGTCGAGGGTCCCCGCGTGCCCCACCTTGCAGCCGCGCTCGCGTCGCACCCGGAGGACCATGTCGTGCGAGGTTATCCCCGCCGGCTTGTCGCAGAGCAGCACAGCGGCCACGTCGTCGCCGGCCATGCTCAGGGGCCGAGCTGAGGGCTGACCTCGCCGCAGAGGAACTCGACCAGCTCTGTGAATTCGAGGTCGGTCGAGAAGCCGGCGGCGCGCTTGTGACCGCCGCCACCGTGCCGGCGCGCGATCGCCGAGACGTCGACGTCGCCGCCGCTGGAGCGGAGGCTGACCTTGCGCGCGAAGCGACCGCGGTCGCCGAGGTCGCGGACCAGCGCCGCCACCCGCGCCCCCTCGACCGATCGCAGGTGGTCGATGATTCCCTCGGTCATCTCCTCCCCTGCCCCGCTGGCGACGTAATCGGCGGCGGTGATGTAGGCGAGGACGAGGGTGCCGTCGCAGTGACGCTGGATCCCATCCAGCGCCCGCGAGAGCAGGCGCAACTTCTCGGTCGGGACGTGCTCGTAGAGGCGGCGGTAGGTCTCGTCCACCGGCACCCCCGCTTCGATCAGCTCGGCGGCGATCCGGTGGGTGCGCGCGTTCGTGTTCTCGTACATGAACTTGCCGGTGTCGGTGACCAGGCCGACGTAGAGCGCCGAGGCCATCTCGGGCGTCAGCTCGACGCCGAGCAGGACCGCCAGCTCGTAGACGATCTCCGCCGTGCAGGAGGCTTCGACATCGACCAGGTTGACATCACCGAACAGGGTGTTGTCGTGGTGGTGGTCGATGTTGAGCCGCAAGTTGTCGCCGTCGGCGAGGAAGTCGACCGGCATCCGGTCGATGTTGCCGCAGTCGAGAAAGACGACGACGCGGTCGCTCATGTCGGCCGGCGGCTCGTGGAAGACCTCCTCCAGCGGCAGGAAGCGGTACTCGATCGGCAGCGGGAACTCCTTCGCGGTGAGGAACATCACCGAGTCCTTGCCGAGCCGAGTCAGGAGGTGGTGCATGCCGAGCAGCGAGCCGAGCGCGTCGCCGTCGGGACCCTCGTGCGCGGTCAGCAGGAAGCGCTCGTGGTCGCGGATCTCGGCCGCGACCCGCTCGATCGCCGAGGCGCCGATGTCGGTGGTCTCGCTCACTCCCCCTCGCCCTCCTCCAGGAGCTGCGTGATCCGCATCCCCTGCTCGACCGTTGGGTCGTAGTGGAAGGTAACCGTCGGCGTCCGCTTCATCCGCGTTTCGGCAGCGATCTTGGCCTGGATCACGCCACGGGAGGCGCGCAGGCCGGCGAGCGTCGCCTCGCGCGCCTCCTCGTCGCCGAGCACGCTGACGTGCACCTTGGCGGCGCGGAGGTCTGGGCTGGTTTCAACCGAGGTCACGGTGACGAAGCCGATCCGAGGATCGCTCAGATCGGTGGCGATGGCGGCGCCGACCACCTCGCGAAGCACCTCGTTGATGCGGCGCATGCGAGGCGTGGGCATCCTACTCCAGCGTCTGCTCGACCTGCTTGGTCTTGAAGAACTCGAGCATGTCGCCCTCCTTGACGTCGGCGTAGCCCTCGAGGACGATCCCGCACTCCTGGCCCTCCTCGACCTCCTGCACGTCGTCTTTGAAGCGGCGCAGGGAGCCGAGCCTGCCATCCCAGATGACCGTCCCCTCGCGGACCAGGCGAACGCTGGCGTCGCGGCTGACTTTGCCTTCGGTGACCACGCAGCCGGCGATGCGGCCGACCTTGGAGGCCTTGAAGGTCTGTTTGACCTCCGCCTCGCCGAGCGTCTCCTCGACCTCGACCGCCTCCAGCATGCCCTCCATCGCGTTGCGGAGGTCTTCGGTGATTTTGTAGATGACCGAGTAGGTGCGGACGTCGACGCCCTCGCGCTCGGCGGCGCGGCGGGCATCGAGCAGCGGCCGCACGTTGAAGCCGATCACGATCGCGTCGGAGGCCGAGGCCAGCATCACGTCGGACTCGTTGATGCCGCCGGTCTGCGAGTGGATGATGTTGATCCCCACCTGCTCCTGCGGCACTTTGGCGATCTCGTCCTGGAGCGCCTCCAGCGAGCCGGAGACATCGGCCTTGAGGACGATGTTGAGCTCCTTGATGTCGCCTTCCTGGGCTCGCGAGAAGACCTCCTCGAGGCTGACCTTGCGAGCCTGGCGGCGGGCCAGGGCCTCGGTCTTGAGCCGGTTGGCGCGCTCCTGGGCGAGCTGGCGGGCGCGGCGGTCGTTCTCGACCGCCTGCACGAACTCCCCCGCCTCGCAGACGCCGTCGAATCCGAGCACCTCGACCGGCATGCCCGGGCCGGCGCGCTCGACTCGGTCCCCCATGAAGTCCTGCATCGCCCGCACCCGGCCCCAGCGCGGGCCGGCGACCAGCGCGTCGCCGACGTTCAGGGTGCCGCGCTGGACGAGGATGCTGACCACAGGGCCGCGACCCGGGTCCAGCTGGGACTCGATCACGTGGCCGGAGGCGGGCGCGTCGGGATTGGCTCCCAGCTCCTCCAGCTCGCTGACCAGGAGGATCATGTCGAGCAGGTTGTCGAGACCGTCGCGTGTCTTCGCCGAGACGTCGCAGTAGACCGTCTCGCCCCCCCAGTCCTCGGGGGTGAGGCCCTCGGCGGCGAGCTCGTTGCGGACCCGGTCGGGCTGGGCGCCCTCCTTGTCGATCTTGTTGACCGCGATCAGGATCGGCACGTCGGCGGCGCGGGCGTGGTCGATCGCCTCCTTGGTCTGCGGCATCACCCCGTCGTCGGCGGCGACGACGACTACGGCGACGTCGGTCACCTTGGCGCCGCGCGCCCGCATCGCGGTGAAGGCGGCGTGGCCGGGCGTGTCGAGGAAGGTGATCGTCTTGTCGGAGTGGTGGACCTGGTAGGCGCCGATGTGCTGGGTGATCCCGCCCGCCTCACCGGCCGCCACCTCGGTCTCGCGAACGGCGTCGAGCAGCGAGGTCTTGCCGTGATCGACGTGGCCCATCACGGTGACCACCGGCGGCCGCGGCGCCAGGCTCTCCTCGGAGTCCTCGAACTCCGGCGCCTCGGGCTCCTCCTCGGCGGCGGTGACGATCTCGATCTTGCGGTCGTACTCCTCAGCGATCGCCCGCACCGAGTCGTCGGTGAGGGTCTGGGTGAGGGTCGCCATCTCCCCCATCATCATCAGCTTCTTGATTACCTCGGCGCTGCCGAGGCCGAGCAGCTCCGCCACCTCGCGCACGGTGGCGCCGGACTGGACCTTGGTCGCCTCCGGCTCCGCCGGCGCCTCGTCGGTTTTGGGCGGCGGCTCCTCCAGCAGCGGCCGGCGGCGACGGCCGCCACGGCGGCGCGGCGGCCGCTGCGGCGGCGGCCCGCCCATCTGGTCGCGGCGCGCCGCCTGCGAGTCGATCACGACGCGGCGTTTCTTCGTCGCCCCCGAGGGTTTGTTGGTGGCCGGTTTAGCCGGTTGCGCGGCCGGTTTGGCAGCGGGCGCCGCCTGCTGCGGGGGCGCCGCTTTGGCTGGGGCCGCCTTCGTCGCCGCGGCTTTGGGTTTCGTCGCGGTGGCGGTGGACGTGGCGCCGTCGCCACCGTTTGCGGCCGACAGCGCCTTGAGCGCGTCGCTCTCCTCGACGCTCGAGGCGGCGGCTTTGGCCTCGATCCCCGCGGCTTTCAGCGCCGCCAGCAGCTCCTTGCTGCTGACGCCTTTCGCCTTGGCGATCTCGTGAACGCGCTTCTTGGCCACTAAGCCTGCTCAGCCTCCTCAGCCACCGTCTCAGATTCCGCAGACGCCCCATTCTGCTCACCCTCAGCTACGTCGGCGGACTCAGCCCCCGCCCCGTCCTGATCCTGCTCGGCGGCAGGGTCGCTATCGGAGGGAATGTCGTCGGCCTCGTCCTGGGGTGCCTCTGACTCAGCCGCGTCTTCCGCGGGTGGCGTGGGGCTGGGCTCCTCGCCCGCAGCCTGCGAGGACGAGGAGTCCTGCCCCGCGACAGGACCCGCGGGCGGAGCGTCTCCGGATTCCGTCTCTTCAGGATCGACTTCGGCGACGGTCTCTTCCTCCGGCTCGTCGGGAGCCTCTTCGAACTCCGCTTCGGCCCTCGCGACGATCTCGCTCACCTGTCCCCCGTCGGCCGCGGAGTCGGCAAGGATCGCGATCTCGGCCTCCTCGAGCGGGGCGAGGACGGCGATCTGGTTGGTCTCAAAGCGGCCCAGCGCCTGGTGCTGGGGCAGGCCGCAGTAGGAGGACTCGCCGACCGTCGCGTTGGGGCAGCGGCGACCGTTGGAGAGCACGGCGAGGCAGTGGCCGTCGGAGGGCTCCTCCCCCTCGTACTCGACCTCCTCCTCTTCGGAGGCGAACTCGGTCTCGGACTTGATGTCGACCCGCCAGCCGGTCAGGCGCGCCGCGAGGCGGGCGTTCTGGCCGTCGCGGCCGATCGCCAGCGAGAGCTGGTCGTCGGGGACGATCACGGTCGCCTGGCGCTCCTCGTCGTCGACGATCACCTCGCGCACCCGGGCCGGCGAGAGCGCCTTGGCGACGAAGCGGGCCGGCTCGTCGTTGTGGGGGATGATGTCGATCTTCTCGCCGCGCAGCTCCGAGACGACCATCCGCACCCGCGAGCCACGCGGGCCGACGCAGGCGCCGACGGGATCGACGCCGTCGGCGTGCGAGACGACCGCGATCTTCGAGCGGTAGCCGGGCTCGCGGGCGACGCCGACGATCTCGACGAGCTTGTCGGCGATCTCGGGGACCTCCATCTCGAACAGGCTCTTGATCAGCTCCGGGCTGCGCCGCGAGACGACGATCGCCGGGCCTTTGGTCGAGTCCGAGACATCGGTGATGACCGCCTTGACGCGCATCCCGTGGTCGTAGCGCTCGTTGTAGACCTGCTCGGACTTCGGCAGCAGCGCCTCGACCCGCTCGCGCAGCTGGACCAGCGTGTAGCGCTTGTCAGACTGCTGGATGATGCCGGTGATCAGCTCGCCGACCCGGTCCTGGTACTCCTCGAACATCATCATCCGTTCGGCCTCGCGGATCCGCTGCAGGATCACCTGCTTCGCCGTCTGGGCGGCAATCCGGCCGAAGTCTTCGGGGGTCACGTCGCGCGAGGAGATCTGGTCCTCGTAGGGCGCCAGCATCTCCGGGTCCAGCTCTGGCTCCTCCAGCTCTTTCAGCTCGCCCGTCTCGGGGTCGATCTCGCGCTCTTCCTCTTCCTGGGCGGCGGTCGCCTCGGCCAGCAGCTTCTCCTCAAGCTCCGGCGGCAGGATCAGTTCGAAGACGCGGAAGTCGCCGGTTTCGTGATCGAGGTCGACGCGGGCGTATTTGGCCGCTCCGGGCGTCTTCTTGTACGCGGAGAGCAGGGCGTCGGCGAGGGCGTCCATCAGCTTGTCGGCGGCGATCCCCTTCTCCTGCTCGAGCGCCTTGATTGCCTCGACGATCTCTTTGCTCACGAGTTCTCCTCAGTCGGGTCGGAAGTTGGTCTCAGGTGGCGGTACTTGGGACCCGGCGAAGAGACCTCGAGCGAGTATTCAGCGCGCAGCCCCTCCAGGTGCTTGGTAACCCGCTCGCAGAGCGCCAGGTCGACGCCGCCGGGGTGGTCGATGAAGAGCCGCAGGGCTTCGGTCCCCGGCTGCTCGACCGCGACCAGGTCGAGCTCGGAGTCGAGCGCGCTGAGCTGCTGTTGGATGCTGTATTTGAGGTCTGCCATACCTGGTTTGGGCCGAAAAAAAAGTGGGCCAGGCCCACTTCTCGATACTGCTTAGGGTCAAAAAGCTTGCGGCCAGTATAGCCCGCTCCAACCGTTAAGCCAGCGGGTCCTGTCGCGGCGGCCCTCCCCCATGTGCTCGGACGCCTTCGGCGCCCTCCGCCATGGGGGACCCCCGCCACCGCGCCACCCGCTGGATCAGTGGGCGGGGAGGCTCGACCTGCCTCGTAGCTGGTCGACTCTCTCCAGGATCGAGTCGGCGATGCTGTCCTTTGAAGCTCGGGGGATCGAGGTCTCTGTCTCTCTGTCGATCAAGGTCACTGCGTTTTCGTTGCTCTCGAAGCCGATGGTTGGATCGGAGACGTCGTTGAGGACGATCAGGTCGGCGCGCTTGCGCTGGAGCTTCTCGCGAGCGCGGCCGATGTCGTCGCCGTGTTCGGCGGCGAAGCCGACGACCGTTTGCCCTTCTCTGCGGCTGGCGGCAAGGCCCGCGAGGATGTCCTCGGTTGGCTCCAGGTGCAGGTCCAGGCCGTCCTTGCGCTTGAGCTTGCCCGCCGCGACCTCCGAGGCCCTGAAGTCCGCGGGTGCGGCCGCCATCAGGAGGACGTGGCTGGAAGGGAACTCGGCGCGAGCGGCGGCGGCCAGCTCGGCGGCGGTCTCGACGTCGATGCGGCGGACGCCGGCCGGCTCGGGGAGGGAGACGTTGGCCGCGATCAGGGTGACGTCGGCGCCGCGCCGTGCGGCGGCGGTCGCCAGAGCCAGGCCCATGCGGCCGCTGGAGCGGTTGCCGAGGAAGCGAACCGAGTCGATCGGCTCGCGCGTGCCGCCGG
>DASVWY010000285.1:0-5670 GCA_036392975.1 Solirubrobacterales bacterium
CGCTGGAAATCGTTCCGGCCGAGTACGGGCGCAAGCTCCGCGACAACCTGCTGACGAAACAACTGAACGCGGCGGTGCTGAACGCCGACGCCGACCACACGATCGCCGCCCGCACCCACTCGGTCAAGCCGGAGGTGACGGGGGACGAGGTGGCCGAGGAGTACCCGACCTATCTCACGCTTGAGCGGGCCACCTACACGCTGCGCTTCTGGAAGAACCTGAAGCTGGCCAAGACCTACACCGTCGCGGTTGGCCAGGAAGGGCTGGAAACGCCCGAAGGCCTCTACGCGATCCAGAGCAAGGAAGTGGAACCGACCTGGAACGTGCCCGAATCGGACTGGGCGGGCAGCCTCGCCGGCCAGTCGATCCCGCCCGGCCCCTCGAATCCCCTGAAGGCGCGCTGGATGGGGATCTACGAAGGCGCCGGCATCCACGGCACCGAAGAAACCTCCTCGCTGGGAACGGCCGCCTCGCACGGCTGCGTGCGAATGTCGATTGCCGACGTTGAAGAGCTCTACGACCTGGTGGATGTGGGAACCCCAATCTTTATTGGGTAGGACGCTGCAAACCGGCGCATCCTTTCTCGGAGGACGTAGATAGGCGGGGGCGAATCCCGTCCAATGGACTGGGACGAGGCGCTCGCCGACTTCGACCGCGATATGCGGGCGCGCAGCATGGCCGAGCGGACTCGGAAGGCCTACGGGGTCGATCTCGGGCAGTTCGTCGAGTGGGCTCGCGGGCGGGGGCTCGAGACCGGCGACGTCGGCCACCGCGACGTGCGGCGCTACGCGGCGGGGCTCTCGGCCGAGGGGGCGGCGGCGGCGACGGTCGCGCGCAAGCTTGCCGCGGTACGCGGTCTCTTCGACTTCCTCGTCCGCACCGAGCGGATCGGCCAGAACCCGGCCGACCTCGTCGCCAGCCCCAAGGGGGAGGACAAGCTGCCGCGTCTGCTCAGCGCCGAGCAGATGCGCTCGCTGCTGGAGCGGATTCCGGCCGGGACGCCGCTGGAGTTGCGCGACCGGGCGATGCTCGAGCTCACCTACTCCTGCGGCCTGCGCTGCGAGGAGATCGTCAACCTCGACCTCGACGCGGTCGACTTCGAGAGCGAGCGGTTGCGGGTGCTCGGCAAGGGCTCCAAGGAGCGCCTGCTGCCGATCGGCGAGCCGGCGCAGCGGGCGCTGCGGCGCTACCTCGACCGCGGCCGCCGTGCCCTGGCGGCGGAGCGGCGCGAGCCGGCCCTCTTCCTCTCCAAGAGCGGCCGTCGCCTCTCCAGCTCCGACGTCACCCGCCGCCTGGCATTGTGGATCCGCGAGGCGGCGCTCGGCGCCGGCGTCTCGCCGCACTCGCTGCGGCACAGCTTCGCCACCCATCTGCTCGAAGGCGGCGCCGACCTGCGCACGATCCAGGAGCTGCTCGGCCACGCCTCGATCTCGACCACGCAGGTCTACACTCGTGTCGATGCGGCTCGCCTGCGCGACGTCTATGCAGCAACTCACCCGCGTGCATGACGCCTACCGCGCCGGGCAGGCGACGCCCAAATGACCGCCCAGCGACCATAGAATCGAGTTAGTTCCATGGAAACCGGCGTTAAAGAGGTGGAGCTGCGGGATCTGTGGCGCCGCTACAAGGGGGAGGGCGACGCGTCGGCGCGGGAGCGGCTGGTGGTGGCCTACTCGCCGATGGTCAAGTTCGTCGCCGGCCGGCTCGGCGCGGGCTTGCCGTCCCACGTCGACGACGCCGACCTGATCTCCTACGGCCTGATGGGCCTGATCGGGGCGATCGAGCGCTTCGAGCCCGAGCGGGGGATCAAGTTCGAGACCTTCGCGATGACCAGGATCCGCGGCGCGATCATCGACGAGCTGCGCTCGCTCGACTGGGTCCCGCGTTCGGTCCGTTCCCGGGCCCGCGAAATCGAGGCGGCGCAGGCCAAGCTCGAGCACGAACTGCAACGGGCCCCGAGCGAGGCCGAGCTGGCGAAGAAGCTCGGGATCGACGAGGAGGAACTCCAGACCTCGCTGCTGGAGATCGCCAACTCCTCCGTCTACGCCCTCGACGAGTTGTGGACGATCTCCGACTCCTCCGGCGACAGCGTCTCGCTGCTCGACACGATCTCCGACCCGCGCGCCGACGACCCGCAGGAATCGCTCGCCAGCAGCGAGATCAAAGACCGCCTCACCGAGGGGATTTCGGGCTTGCCCGAGCGCGAGCAACTGGTGATCGCGCTCTACTACTACGAGAACCTCACCCTGCGCGAGATCGGCGAGGTGCTCGGCGTCACCGAGTCGCGGGTATCACAATTGCACACCAAGGCGGTGATGCGATTGAAATCCGCTTTACAGGAGGTCTAGCCGCGGTCTAATCTCGTTGCGTGCCGCACAAGGCCGCAGACCGGATTCGCAACGTCGCGCTGATCGGACATCGCGGCTGCGGCAAGACGAGCCTGCACGAGGCGATGCTGTTCGAGGCGGGCGCGACGCGGCGGCTTGGCACGGTCGGCGAAGGGACGACGACCTCCGACCACGAGCCAGACGAGCGCGAGCGGGAGATGTCGATCGGCGCCTCGGTTGCGGCCTTCGAGCACGACGGGCGCGAGATCAACCTGATCGACGCGCCGGGTGAGCCGAGTTTCGTCGCCGACGCGGTCGCGGCGCTGCGGGTCGCCGACTCGGCGGTGCTGGTCGTCAACGGGGTGAACGGGGTCGAGGTGCAGACCGAACGCCTCTGGCAGCGAGCCGCTGCCGAGGGGCTGGCCCGGCTCGTCTTCGTCAACATGCTCGATCGCGAGCGGGCCGACTTCTTCGCCGCGCTCGACTCGCTGAAGAGCGCCTTCGGGCCGCACGTGGTCGCCACCGAGATCCCGATCGGCGCCGCGCACGAGCTCGGTGGCGTCGTCGACCTGATCGACATGGAGGCATTCGTCTACGAGGGGACCGGCCCCGGCGCCGCCGAGAAGGTCGAGATCCCAGCGGAGCTGCGGGCGCAGGCCGAGGAGTACCGCGAGAAGCTGATGGACGAGGTGGCGGAGAACTCCGACGAGCTGATGGAGCGCTACCTCGACGGCGACGAGATCGACCACGAGGAGATCGTGCGGGTGCTGAAGCAGGGCGTTACCGCGGGGCAGATCTTCCCCGTCACCTGCGGCGTCGCGACCGCGAACCTCGGCGCGGACCGCCTGCTCCAGGCCCTGGTCGAGGACCTGCCCTCGCCGGCGATGCGCGGGGCGGTGGAGGCGCGCGGCGCCGACGAGGAGCCGATCGCGATCGAGCCCGATGAGGACGGCCCGCTCGTCGCCTACGTCTTCAAGACCCTCGCCGATCCCTACGCCGGCAGGATCAACCTTCTGCGGGTCTACCGCGGCACCCTGCGCTCCGATTCCCAGGTCGTCAACGTGACCCGCAGGGAGAAGGAGCGGATCGGCCAGCTCGGCCAGCCGCTCGGCAAGGAGCTGAGCTCGACCGCCGAGCTGGGCGCCGGCGAGATCGGCGCGATCGCCAAGCTGAAGCAGACGCAAGCGGGCGACGTGCTCTGCGCCGGGCAGGAGGAGATCGCCTTCGCCCCGCTCGACCTGCCGTCGCCGGTGATGGCCTTCGCCTACGAGCCGAAGTCGAAGGGGGACGAGGAGAAGGTGGCGGCCGCGGTTCGGCGGCTGAGCGAGGAGGACCCGACCCTCGACGTCCACCGCGACCCCCAGACCAGCCAGCAGATCCTCGCCGGCCTGACCCAGATCCACGTCGAGGTGGTCGTCGAGCGGATCAAGCGGCGCTTCGGCGCCGAGATCGAGCTGCACCCGCCGCGCGTTCCCTACCAGGAGACGATCCGCCAGCCCGCCGGCGCCCATCACCGCTACAAGAAGCAGTCCGGCGGTCGCGGCCAGTTCGCCGATTGCCGGATCGAGATCGAGCCGGCCGAGGACGGCGCCGGGCTCGAGTTCGTCAATCGGATCAAGGGGGCGGCGATCCCCGGCAGCTTCATCCCCGCCGTCGAGAAGGGGATCGCGGAGGCGATGCTGCACGGAACCGTCGCCGGCTATCCGGTCAAGGACGTCCGGGTGAGGCTGGTCGACGGCAAACACCACGACGTCGACTCCTCCGAGATGGCTTTCAAGATGGCCGGCGCGATGGCCTTTCGGGAGGCGATGGAGGAAGCGGACCCGGTCCTGCTGGAGCCGATCGTGCGGCTCACGGTCACCTGCCCGGAGGACGTGGTCGGCGACGTGATCGGTGACCTCAACTCGCGCCGCGGGCACCCGCTGGGGATGGAGCCGAAAGGGGAGGCGACCGAGGTGAGGGCGGAGGTGCCGATGGCGGAGGTGCTCGAGTACGCGCCGGACCTGCGCTCGATCAGCGGCGGCCGCGCCGACTTCACGATGGAGTTCGAGCGCTACGACCCGGTGCCCGCACAGCTCGCGGAGCGGTTGATTGCAGCGGCTCGTCCCGAGGCGGGCGCCGCCGCATAGAGACGCCGGCCCGCTGCTAGTTTGGAAACGTGAGCGTCGAAGAGACCTGCGCCGTCTGTCACCGCACGATCCTGGCCGGGGAGCGGACCCGGAGCTACATGAGCCCGAAGCACGGTCCGCGGCTCGTCTGCGAGCTGTGTCGCGGCCGCGCCGAGCGGCTTGGCTGGGTCGATCCGGCGGCGCCGGGCGCCAACGTCGGCCGCCGTCCCGAGCCCCGGCGAGCGGAATCTCCGCGCCAGCGCCTGGAGCGGGCGGTGGCCCGCTTCAACGCGAGCGAGGCGGCCCGCACCGTGGGTGGGCTGATGCGGACGCTGGGGGCACCCTCCGTCTCGATCGGCGCCGCCGCCGGATCGCCGAGCGAAGTGCGCGTCACGGTCGCCTGGGACCTCTGCTGGTACCAGTGGGGGGTGGACCTCGGCGACGAGCTGCGGCCGGTCTACCAGCTCGACCGCGGCGACGAGATCGAGCAGCTCGACGGCTCGGCACGGCAGTGGAACGCGAACGCGGGCGAAGGCGGCAGGTTGGGGCTCGGAGCAAAGCGGGCCGCCGGCTTGCGCGGCGGCCAACCCGCCATCTAGCGTGGAGAAGCTGATCGTCAACGTCGACGGCGGTGCCCGCGGCAATCCCGGGCCGGCGGCGGTCGGCGCTGTCGTGCGCGGCGCCGACGGGGAGGTGCTGGAGGAGCGCGGCGAGCGGATCGGGGTGGCGACCAACAACGTCGCCGAGTACCGGGCGCTGCTGCTCGGAATCGAGCGGGCCTCGGCCCTGGGAGCTGCCGAGCTGGAGCTGCTCGGCGACTCGGAGCTGGTCGTGCGTCAGGTGAGGGGGGAGTACAAGGTCAAGGACGCCAATCTGCGGCAGCTGCACGCCGAGGTGAAGCGGGCCTTGAGCGACTTCGAGTGCTGGTCGATCCGGCACGTGCCGCGGGCCGAGAACGCCGAGGCGGATCGTCTCGTCAACAGGGTGCTGGACGGGGACGTCGATCCTGGGGAGTCGGCAAAGCCCGCGGCGAGCGCCGCCGCGGAGGGCGACGCCATCGATCCCGGCGCCGACATCGGCCACGTCCACCTCAAAGTCGCCGACCTCGATCGCGCGCTCGCGTTCTACTCCGGCATCCTCGGTTTCGAGCTGACGACGCGGATGGGTTCGCAGGCGGCATTCCTCAGCGCCGGAGGCTACCACCACCACCTCGGCCTCAATACCTGGGAGAGCAA